>NZ_JAKUFQ010000016.1:0-77711 GCF_022663475.1 Bacillus cereus group sp. BfR-BA-01382 | reverse complement strand
GCTTGTTATTTATAGAGGTATACAGGGGATAGCCGCAGCTACATTTTCTCCAGTAGCGTTAGCCTACGTTGTAGAAATGTTCCCAGTAGAAAAAAGGGTTACAACAATAGGGTTTGTTAGTACCGGTTTTTTAGTAGCTGGAATTGTAGGGCAGGTAATAAGTACTGCTGTTAGTCAGCATTTTGGATGGCATATGGTTTTCTTTCTTCTTAGCATTGTCTATATAAGTACTGCTATATGGGTTTATTATTCTCTTCCGAAAGGAGAGACGTCTCAATCCTATACTGATATTTTGGGACCAATTAAACAGATGGGTAAAGTTTTTACAAATAAAAGCTTAGTATTAAGCTATATAATTGCATTCGTTTTATTAATGGCTTTTGTTAATATGTATACTGTTTTAGGGAATTATTTGAGCTCTCCTACTTACAATTTAACTGCGGAACAAATCCTTTATTTTCGCTTAGCAGGGCTGTTTGGTATGTTGCTGTCACCACTTGCAGGTCGTTTAACAAAGAGGTTTGAAATAAGGAAAGTTCTTCAAGGAGGATTGTTGATTGCTATTTTTAGTCTAAGTTCAATGGGCTTTGTTTCGTATCTATTTCTACTTGTAATGATGAGTGTCTGTTTTGTAATAGGTATTGCTATATCCGTTCCGTCTTTAGTTTCTCTTGTAGGTCAATTAGGAGGGAAAGCAAGGGGAATAGCGGTATCTATTTATACTTTTATTTTATTTTTAGGTACTAGTATAGGGCCTATCATTTCTATTTATCTTATGAAAATAGGAGGTTATGCTCAAACATTTATTTTATTAGGAATGATACTTTTTATTGGTTTTGTAGCTTCTCTATTTATAATTAATGAATGAGTGGAAAATCACTCAAATAAAGGAATGCGAGGATCTTTCATATGCTCGCATAATAAAATATGAATTTGTCCACGATGATGATAAAAGTGTGCAACGATTTCAAGTAACCATTCAAAGCGCGAATAAGAAATCCCCCAATAGGCAGTCATAACTTCTGCTAATTCTATTTGGGAGTAGGAAAGAAATGTTTTAGAGAGAAGGTTGTATCCTTCAATCATCGTTTGTTGCATGTGAGCAACTGTTACGGGCGTATGTTCTATATAAAAGGTATGTAATTCTTTTTCTGAAATACCATTTAAAATGAGTAAATCAGCATGACAAATAAGAGAAAGATGTGCATACATTTCAAATAATGATCGTTTTGAGTGAATCGGTTGTATTTTTAAATCGTTTTCACTATATTGGTTAAGCATATCAATAGAAGTATCAATAGCAACTTTTAGTTGATGTAATGCAGATTGAACAAACATTGTAATTCTCCTCGTCTCCGTATATAATAGTTTCTTGAGGATATTATATCATACTCAAAATTCCGAAAATTCTAGTAGTTTGACTAGCATAATGAAAAGTATTATATTGTAAAAGGTCATATGAAACGTGAAATAGAATGGAATGCAATTATTGAGTTAGGAGTTAGACCAATGAGTTTGAAATATGGAAGAGATACAATTGTAGAAATTGACTTAAATGCTGTAAAACATAATGTAAACGAATTTAAAAAACATGTAAATGATGAAAAAATTAAGATGATGGCTGCTGTAAAAGCGAATGGGTATGGCCATGGGGCAGTTGAAGTTGCCAAAGCTGCAATTGAAGCAGGAATAAATCAACTTGCAGTTGCATTTGTAGATGAAGCGATAGAATTAAGAGAAGCAGGAATTACTGTGCCGATTTTAATTTTAGGATACACACCAGTTGCGGCTGTAGAAGATGTAATTCAATATGACGTTATGATGACTGTTTATAGAGTAGAAGATTTACATGGTATAAATGAAATTGCAAACCGTCTTCAAAAGAAAGTACAAATTCAAGTGAAAATTGATACAGGAATGAGTCGTATCGGTTTACAAGAAGAAGAGGTTAAACCATTTTTAGAAGAATTAAACCGTATGGAGTATGTAGAGGTAGTAGGGATATTTACGCATTACTCTACGGCAGATGAAATCGATAAATCATATACGAATATGCAAACAAGTTTATTTGAAAAAGCTGTTAATACAGCGAGAGAATTAGGAATTCAAATACCATATATTCATAGTTCAAATAGTGCAGGATCAATGGAATTAAGTAACACATTTCAAAATATGGTACGCGTTGGAATAGGAGTATACGGTATGTATCCGTCAAAAGAAGTGGATCATACAATCGTTTCTTTACAGCCTGCGTTGTCGTTAAAATCAAAAGTAGCTCATATTAAACATGCGAAGAAGAATCGCGGTGTAAGTTATGGGAATACGTATGTAACAACTGGTGAAGAATGGATTGCGACTGTACCAATTGGTTATGCTGATGGTTATAATCGTCAATTATCTAATAAAGGCTATGCGTTAATTAACGGGATTCGAGTACCTGTTATCGGCCGTGTTTGTATGGATCAGTTAATGCTGGATGTTTCAAAAGCGATGCCAGTACAAGTAGGAGACGAAGTAGTATTCTACGGTAAACAAGGTGAAGAAAATATCGCAGTAGAAGAAATAGCGGATATGTTAGGTACAATAAACTATGAAGTTACATGTATGCTAGATAGAAGAATTCCGCGTGTCTATAAAGAAAATGACGAAACAACTGCAGTTGTAAATATATTAAGAAAAAACTGAATCATTTCGATTCAGTTTTTTTATTTTTGGCAAGTGAAAAATGCTCTATTTGTACCGTGGAATTGAATGTTCTTAAAACCTACGGATTCCAATGAAGAAATTATTTCTTCATTGGAATAACAAGCTTCTTCAAAAGAAAAGTCACTTCTTGTCCAATTATTATCTATGTCATGGTGAAATAGTATAAAGTTCATTTCTGCTTTTTTATTTTCATTATTATATGTAGAATCAATCGTACAAACATATTCTTTCTCTGAAATATGAAATGAAGCAATCCAGTTTTTAAGAAATCCTTTTTCCATATTCATATCAAATGCGAATATACCCTCGTTATGTAATACGGAGTAAACTTTCTGAAACACACTTTTTAGTTCATCTAAATTCATAATATGGTTTAAACTATCACCGGCAGAGATGACGTAGTGGAATTGCTCATTTATATTGAAATAGCGAGCGTCATTGACGATAAAGGTTGCATCTGGCGCATTTTTACGTGCATACTCAATCATTTGAGTAGAACCATCTATACCAGTTACTACAAAATTATGATCAAGTAGTTTCCTAGTAAGATGACCAGTCCCGCAACAAAGATCTAAAATATGAGAACGTGGTTGTGCATATTGTAAAACGAGTTGTTCAAAAGCTGGATAGGAGTGTTCAGAAAAATGCCCCCAATGTTTATTATAAATAGATGCGAAAATATCATAATTAGAATAAATAAGTTTTTTAGACATAAATATTCTCCTTGCTATTCATTAAATTATAATAATCATGCTTCATCATAATTTCAAAACCGCATTGTGTATAAAGCTTCAAAGCATTGTTATTCTTTGTTTCAACTTGTAATTCAATTGTTGTAGCACCATTTGTGAAGAGCTTATGTGTCATATAGTTTAAAATAGCTTTACCGTAGCCTTTACCTTGATAGGAAGGGTGGACAGCGAATCCTGATAATATAGTAGAATGATCTTGCTCAGTAACTGTAATCGTTCCTATCATTTTTTTATCGACAAGAGCACTGTAAACTTTATGAGAAGGTGAAGTCATCATTTTTTGTAACCATGTAGCCGTATTTTCTACTGAATCACCAAAAGCTTTACTAGAAATTTCAATAAGATCAAGAAGTGATTCTGAAGTTGCAAGAGTAAGCTGTATATTATTATCTGTTGTTTTTTGAAGTTCGTTTGTCTTGAACTCCATACTATATTCACTATATAAATATGGTAACTTCATATGTTTTACAAATTCATTCCCAGAAATAGAATCCCCATTGATAATAAGAAGAGCTTCATCTGTCTCTCTATTTTGTATTTCTTTCATTGCAGTTTGTAAAAGGATAGTTCCGAAACGTTGTTTTCTAAAATGAGGATGTACAAAGCCTATTAGTTCAAGCTTTGTTGGTCTTTCAAAATCATACATATTTAAAGCGCCAATTAATTGAGTGCCGTTATAAAGAAGAAAATCGTTTATATAATCTTCATTTCGATTTTTTAAAAAGTTGATATGTAAATCTGAAGAGTAATCAAGGTTGTCTTGTTGCCCGCAAATATAAGCCAAATCCTTCATTTGCTGTATTTCACTTTCTGTTACAGAACGCTTTTTCCGAATATCCATTGTATAATCCCTCTCATTCGTATTTAAAAATAGGATGGGTGACTTAACCATTTCTTTAATTCCACATTACCTTGCACAGATAACAGTCGGTATAAATAACGATAAGGCTGTCTATATTCTTCTAAGTGAGGAATAGACATAATTGTTTCGTAACCACTTTGAAAGGCATGTGCTTCTTTTTCGGTAAGTACATATTCTAGTCCGATAAAATCAAGCTCTCGCGGAGCAACAGCGTAAGCTTCAGTATCTACTAAACCCGTAATAGTTGTACCGTCAGATAAAAATTGAGTAGGATCCATATCAATTAAGACGAGTGTAGATTCCTTTGGTACGGACAGGGAAGAAAGTTGTGATTCAAAGGTAGGGAATGCATTTTGTATGCTTTCATCATCAGAATAAAACATATTCACAAGCTCTTTACTTACGTTTAAAATATGTGATTGGAATTCATCTAGTGGAACTTGGGACGTGCCTGACGGATTTCCTATGAAATCGGCTTTAAATTTATGTATTTCTGCAAGTCCTTTTCCTAGGCTGAATAAAATAGAATCTGGTTGCTCGATAAAAGATTGAACTGTGTTACCTACTAACTTTTCAACCACCACAAATTCACGGCCATTTAAAACATGTTTTTCTAATATTGTTGGGATAGGAAGATTCGTATGTTCTTGCAACAATGTATGTACCGTTTCTAAATGATGGACGTTCCTTGGATCAATTCCAAATAAATTTTTACATCCCCACCAAAAATCATTATTTGGTTCTTCATTCATTTTAGAAGCACGAACGATAACTTCTGTATCTTCTGTTTGAACGAGAAAAACATCACTTGCATGATCTTCATAACCTGGGTGCAAGGCTTGAACGGATAGAATAGGTGAATTGAATAGTTGTTGTAACATGAAAAGACCTCTTTTTCTGTAAATTCTATAAATTTATTATATAACAGGTGATGTGTTATGGGGATAAAGATAAAAAATTGAAATCATAGTTACATTTATAGTGAGAACTTATTAAAAATATTATATTTCTCCATTTTTGTGTGAATTGTCAAAAAAAACAGAGTGATAGTATTTGAATGTAAAGCTCGTATCTTTAAAGCTATGAAGAGTAAAAGTAGAATTAAGCATTCGTTTATAAGATTGTGAATCAGAATAATGTAGACTATTGAAAATATTTCTCAATAATAAAATGAAGAGAAAAGCATGAAGAAGTAGAATGCATTCATTTATAATAGATTTAAATTAATTAATATAATTAATTGTTAATTTTATTATATTAAATGGATAGGAGAGAATATTATGGCAAATGTACTCGTAATAAATTTCCCTGGGGAAGGTCATATTAATCCGACTTTAGCTATTGTAAGTGAGTTAATTCAGCGAGGGGAAACAGTTGTTTCTTATTGTATTGAAGATTATAGAAAGAAGGTTGAAGCAACAGGTGCGGAATTCCGAGTGTTTGAGAATTTTCTCTCTCAAATTAATATTATGGAACGAGTAAATGAAGGTGGGAGCCCTTTGACGATGCTATCTCATATGATTGAAGCATCAGAGCGTATTGTTACTCAAATTGTAGAGGAAACAAAAGAGGAAAAATACGATTATTTAATATATGATAATCATTTTCCAGTAGGACGTATTATAGCGAATATTTTACAATTACCAAGCGTTTCATCTTGTACAACGTTTGCTGTTAATCAGTACATTAATTTTCATGATGGGCAAGAATCGAGACAAGTAGATGAAATGAATCCATTATATCAATCTTGTTTAGCGGGAATGGAAAGATGGAATAAGCAGTATGGAATGAAATGTAATAGTATGTATGATATTATGAACCATCCTGGTGATATTACGATTGTATATACTTCAAAAGAATATCAGCCGCGTTCAGATGTATTTGATGAATCGTATAAATTTGTAGGTCCATCAATTGCTACTCGAAAAGAAGTGGGGAGTTTTCCTACTGAAGATTTAAAAAATGAAAAAGTAATTTTCATTTCTATGGGAACAGTTTTTAATGAGCAACCTGCTCTGTATGAAAAGTGTTTTGAAGCGTTTAAAGGTGTAGATGCGACAGTCGTATTAGTCGTTGGTAAGAAGATAAATATAAGTCAATTTGAAAATATCCCGAAAAACTTTAAGTTGTATAATTATGTCCCGCAATTAGAAGTTTTACAGCATGCTGATGTATTCGTGACACATGGTGGTATGAATAGTTCGAGTGAAGCGTTATATTACGGTGTTCCATTAGTTGTAATTCCGGTAACAGGAGATCAGCCATTCGTTGCAAAACGATTGACTGAAGTAGGGGCAGGCATAAGACTTAATCGTAACGAGTTAACTTCTGAATTGTTATGTGAGACTGTAAAGAAAGTAATGGATGATGTGACGTTTAAGGAAAATAGTCGTAAAGTGGGAGAGTCGCTTAGAAATGCTGGTGGATATCAAAGGGCAGTTGAGGAAATACTTGAATTAAAAATGAAGCCGTACGTAAAGATTAAATAGATGTTAAAAACACACTTACTTTTAATTGGTAAGTGTGTTTCTAGTATTACGCGCTAAATGTGTTACATAAAAATAGCGATAAAGGTGAAACTTTTGTGTATATAAACTGATATCTTTGTCTTAGCAGAAAAATTACGTTAAAATAATACTAAGAAAATATATAAGCTTTGGGGGTAATGAATGAAGAAAGTATTTGAATACGTATTATTAACAATTGGCTCAATTATAGTAGCAGGTTCATTAGAGCTTATTTTAGCACCTAATGGATTAGTAGATGGCGGGGTAACGGCTATTGCTATTATGGCAAATAAAGTTGCAGGATTGCCGCTTTATGGCGTTTTCTTAGGAATTAATATCCCAATTTTATTATTTACTGCAAAAGTAATGGGAAAGAAATTTTTTATCCGTACATCTTATGCGAATGTAGTTACAACACTCGGATTAATTTATTTAAAACCATTTCCAGCAATTACGACTTCTGAGTTATTAATTGTACTTTATGGTGGAGTGCTGTTCGGAATTGGTGTTGGGATTGTTGTTAAAATGGGTGGAGCAATTGACGGTTCGGAAATGTTAGCAGTTTGGATGAATAAACACTTTAATGTACCAATTAGTACATTTTTACTTGCAGTAAATGCAGTTATTTTCATCTTTGTTGCAATTTTATTTTCAATCGAACAAGCGATGTTCTCATTAGCAATTTTCTATATTGTTACGAAGATGATTGATTTTATATTAGATGGTATTAATCAAGGTAAGAGCGTTATGATTATTTCTGGTAAGAATAAAGAAATAGGCGATTTACTTATGAAAGAATTGCAACTATCTGTTACGTATCTACATGGAGAAGGTGGTTTTTTAGGGGAGCATAAGAGAATCATTTATTGCATTACAAACCGATTCATTTATCCGAAAATGAAAGATCTCGTTCTCTCTGTAGATCCAACCGCTATAATTGAAGCTTCCTATTCAACAGAAACGACTGGTGTGAAACGTCCGGGAAGGAAAGCTAGGTCAGGTGAGTAACTAGAAGAAGGCTGTCCAAAAAGTTATTTTGGAACAACCTTCTTTTTTATTTTGTTGAATTGTTAGTATGTTACAAGTTAAACCCACTGTTAACAAGTTTCCTTGCAACTAGGGAACCAAGCGTCTTTCAATAATGTAGCCAACGTCTCAATTTTATTTTCCGGAATACTACCAAAACCGAGTAATACATATGATTCCTTGCGTAAATCATTCATGAAATCATATGGAGAAAGTGGGTATAATTTAACGCTTTGTTTTTTAGCGGATTCAATCAGTTCATTTTCATTCATACTGTTATGTACACATAAAACAATATGAAGTCCGGACTGTTCGCCAAGAATTTGAACATTAGCCCCCATTTCTTTCATAATGGATTTTACTAACGCATGATGTTTTCTTTTATATAGTGTACGACTCCGATTAAGGTGACGTTCCCAATTCCCGCTTTGTATAAAGTTAGCAAAAGCAAGTTGTTGTATTGTAGCCACTGTTTGTTTAAAAATTCCATACAGTTCTTGATATATTTTTAAAAGATGTGGTGGTAAAACAACATATCCCATTCGTAAAGAAGGTAAAAAAGATTTTGAGAAAGTCCCCATATAAATAACGCGTTCATTTGAATCAAGACTTTGTAAAGAAGGAATCGGCTTACCAGCGTAGCGAAACTCTCCGTCATAGTCATCTTCAATAATGTATCCATTGCAATCATTAGCCCACTTTAACAATTCTAACCTTCTAGGTAAAGGCATAATAATCCCAAGTGGAAATTGGTGTGATGGTGTAACGTATGCGACATTGGCATTTGTATTGTATAAGCTAGAAATATTAATCCCTTTTTCATCCAATGGTATGGGATGGATTTGTCTATCACAGCTTTTAATGATTGCGTGTATACGGTGAAATCCAGGGTTTTCAATGCCGTATTCTTTTGTAGGGCCAAGCAGTTGAAGTAGTAACCAGAGAAGTGGCTGCGTTCCGGCACCGATCACAATTTGATTAGGTGAAGAATGTACACCGCGAGAATGATATAAATATGTTGATATATGCTCTCGAAGAGCGAATTCACCTTGAGGGTCTTCTTTGGCAAATAGTGCATTTTCGTATGTAAGTATGGATTCTTGTAATGCCCGTTTCCAATTTGTAATCGGAAATTTATTTTGATCAATAAGCCCTTGGCTACAATCGTATTCGAATTTTTCGTCTATCAAATTGCTCGTCTTCTTTGCTGCATTTCGTTTTTTATTTGGGATAACGTCAATATCGAAATTTGCTACAAAAATACCACGTTTCGGTTTACTTTCTACATAACCTTCAGCTAATAATTGTTGATAAGCTGATTCAACAGTAATGCGGCTAATATTAAGTTGTGATGCTAAATTTCTGTGTGAGGGTAGACGTGTGCCAACAGAAATAGTCCCTTGTATAATTTCAGCTTTTATATATTCGTAAATTTGCAAGTAAATAGGTGTGTTACTTTGTAATTGCAATGGGATAGTAAAATCCATATAAAACTCTCCTTTAAAACTGACCTTATAAAAAATACTTAAACTGCCACTTAAGTAAAGGGCAGTCACTTTCTATAATAATGATATAACATTTAGAAAATTAAATAAATAGTTAAGGGAGAGTTAAAAATGAATGTTAAAGAAGTAGTAACAGAAGAGCAATTACATGAAGTATTACCTGTTTTACAGCAATTACGAACACAACTTTCAAAAGAGGAAACAGGCACTTTATTTCGAAATATGAAAGAAGAAAATTATAAACTATTCTCGCTGCGTAATGAAGATGATGAAGTTGTTAGCCTTGCAGGTGTAGCGATTTGTACGAACTTTTATAATAAGAAGCACGTTTTCGTATATGACCTTGTAACGGCAGACGCACATCGTTCAAAAGGACATGGAAATGTATTACTTTCGTATATAGAGAACTGGGGAAAGGAAAACGGATGTGAGTCTATCACCCTCACGTCAGCATTTTCAAGAATTGATGCTCATCGTTTTTATGAAAGAGAAGGGTATGATAAGGTGAGTTATTCTTTTCATAAAGAATTATAAATAATAAGAAGAAGCTGTCTCGAAAAGTTGGGAACAGCTTCTTCTTATTATTATTTCTCAAGTTATTATTGAACCGTAAATAGGTTGTAAGTTATGGTATATGTATTTGAAAAGGTTATATAGTGTTATTGGATCGAATTGTTTTAAGTAATAATAAAGAGAATGATTGGAGCGCTTATACTTGAAAAAAATAAAGAAACTATCAATCCCTAATGATGCTAGAGTTATTGTCATATCGGATATTCATGGAGAATTAAATCTTTTAAAAGAAGCACTACATAAAGTTAACTTTAAAGATGAAGATTATTTAATTATTAATGGAGATCTTTGCGAGAAAGGACGAGATAGCGTAGGTGTAGTAAACTACGTTATGAATCTTGTAAAGAACAATTCAAAGGTTCACGTTGTTGAAGGGAATTGTGAAGTTTTAGTTGATGCTCTTCTAAATGAAAATCCTCGTCTTATTAATTATTTATGTACGAGGAAGCATTCAATTTTTAATGAATGGCTAGAGCAATTGGATTTTTCAGTTCATGAAGGTACTTCAATTCGTGAAGTGAAAGAAGCATTGCTAAGTGAATTTTCACAAGAACTATATTGGCTAACGGAGTTGCCAACAGCGATTGAAACAGAAGATTATATTTTTGTGCATGCAGGGCTAGAAGATAGAGTAGATTGGAAAGAAACAGAGCGCAAAAATGCGATAGCAATGCCGGAGTTTTTTTATAAATCACATAAAGCAAATAAGTATGTAATAGTTGGTCATTGGCCAGTCGTGAACTATTCTGAAGAAGCACCGTCTAACAATCCAGTTGTTGATGAGGAGAAAAAAATTATTGCAATTGATGGAGGAAATGCAATTAAAGAAGCAGGACAATTAAATGCATTTATTATTCAGAGGAAACAAACGGGCGATACATTTTCTTATACATATGTAGACTATTTCCCACAGTATGAAGTAATAGCGGATTTTAATGCGAATTCAGAAATGCAGGGCGGAGTGACATATCCGTATTATTACATAGAGCCTATCGAGAAGATGCAAGATTACACCGTATGTAAGCAAAAGGAAACGAATAATTTGCTCACTGTAAAAAATGAATATATGAAACAACTTGAGTCAGGTGAATATACAGTGAAAACCGATATTTCTTGTGCGCAAATAAGCGTTAGGAAGGGAGATATCGTTTCTCTCATTGATGATAGCTGTTCAGGATATGATTTAATTAAAAAAGATGGCGTAGAGGGTTGGATAGAGAAAGGGATTTTGCTTGAGGTGAATAAAAAGGGAAATAATATATTGAGCTGAAATAGGAGGGGATAACCTCCTATTTTTTATTACCTATTTTACAATCACATATTTCAATTAACCTTTTAAATTAGTGGACTGCTTGCTGTCTTTAATAAGTAAATAAATCGTAGTCGGCAGAATGATAAGCGTCATTCCTAAAAGAATTGCTAGTATAGCATAACCTCTATAGGGAGCAGAAACGATAAAAGGAAGTATCGCTAAAAAAATCCCTGCTATCATCATTGAAATACTACTAATATTTGAAGCTCTTTTTTCAAGGTGCTTATCATTCCATTCTAATGAAACGGTTGATTTAGTCGTATCAATTTTGGAACTGAAATAACCTATTAATATAAATAAAAGCCCTAATGCTAAAAATATGAAATGATCAAGAGGGAGTGAAAAGCCAAGAGCAATGAGGGCGATGACAATATCGACAAAAAATAAGAATAGTAATATTGTGTTGCCGATCCAATGGAGAAATTTCTGGTTACTCGCTGCTTTAGATAAAGCTAAAAATATAAAGAATAAGAAGGAACATATAATTATATTTACGATTACAAAAGTGCTTTTATCCATTGTTGATGTAGGCGTTCCATTGAAGTCCCATTTCGTAACAATATTTGATGGTAAGAAGAAATATAGAATAATATTTGTGGTAACAATAGTGAGAAATAAAGCAATACTAAATCGATTATTCACTGAATCACCAGCTTTCTAAATCAATAATTGGTATCTAATAACAAAATTATACAATATAATATATGATATTAGTTTTGATTTTTCTGAAAAAACATTATAATTATATATGAAATAAAGAGGAATGCAGGAGGGAATTATGCAAAACGTTGTATTAAAGGGGAAGAAAGTTACAATTCGTACAATAGAAGAATCGGATATAAAAACATTATGGAATATCATATTTAAAGAAGAAAGCCCAGAATGGAAGAAATGGGATGCGCCATATTTCCCGTTCTCAATGCAAGAATACTCTTCCTATAAAGAGAAGATGCAAAATCGTTTGAAAGAAGAACCACTGTCAAATTTAATTATAGAAAATAACGGTCAAATCATTGGGACAGTCGGGTTTTATTGGGAATATAAAACGACGCGTTGGTTAGAGATGGGAGTTGTGATTTATGAGCCAACATACTGGAATGGTGGATATGGTACAGAAGCATTAAAATTATATAGAGATTTGCTATTTGAAAAAATGGAGATTGGTAGAGTAGGAATCACGACTTGGTCTGGCAATGAACGAATGATGAAAGTAGCAGAGAAAATAGGAATGAGCTTAGAAGGTAGAATGCGAAAGTGTCGTTATTATAACGGAACATACTATGATTCTATTCGAATGGGCATGATTCGTGAAGAATGGGAAGCGCTATGTGTAACGAAGGGGTGAGAAAGATTGTACGCTATCATTGCTACATTTGATCGTGTGTTTACTAATAAAATTACAGAATTACAAAATAAATTAACAAATGTAATTGGAACAAATCAATTAGCTGGAGTAGAACCTCATATAACGATTGCGGATTATAATGAGTTGGATGTTAATTTGTATATTGAAAAATTAAAGGAATTTGTAGCTATTCAAGAAAACATGTCTGCAGTCACTTTTCCTTCTGTTGGAACTTTTCCTACTAACGGTACGGTTTTTCTAGCGCCGACTGTTACCGATGATTTATTGAGACTTCATCATTTTTATCATGATCATTTCAAAACTTTTCATGATAATTCAAATTCATATTATGTACCAGGAAAATGGGTTCCGCATTGTACGATTGCGAATCATTTGAATTCAACTCATTTTTTAAGTGTGATGGAGTATATATATGAGAATTTTGATGTTACAACAGCTTCGATTGAAAAGTTAAAATTAATTAAGGTCAATTATGAAAATGGTTCTGCCGTTTCTTCTAGTATATTAGCAGAATATAATTTAAAGAGAATGGAGACATCGAGATGACATATATAATTAGAGAAATGAAGCAAGAAGATATTCAGGCTGTACAATCAGTAGCGAAAATAGCTTGGCATGATACATATGAAGGCATTATTCCGAGAGAGATTCAAGATAGTTTTTTAGACGAGGCATATTCTGATGAAAAAATGAAATATCGCCTTAAAAATACACATTTATTCGTTGCGGAAGAAGAGGGAGAAGTAATAGGATTTGCGAACTTTTCACCTGTTAGACTACAAAACGAAGCGGAATTAGGGGCAATTTATTTGTTACCAGATCAGCAAGGAAAAGGGATCGGAAGTGCTTTATTACAAAGAGGGATTAAGGCATTAAATGGGATACGGAAATTGTACATACATGTAGAAGCTGCAAATGAAAAAGGAAAACGCTTTTATGAAGCGAAAGGTTTTGCTGAATTAGAGCAATTTGAAGAAGACTTTGAAGGACATATGATGCAGACAGTAAGGATGGTTTTATACGTATAAGGAGGACTAGTAATGAAAACTTTTGATTTTAGTGAAAAAGTAGGAAAGCACTTATCAGTATTTCAATCTAATTTCATCATGTCGAAAATAGTAAACCATCAAGGAAATGTACATATCGGTGCTATGCATTTACAAGCCAATGGAATAATCGGATGTCATGAAGCAGTTGTATCTCAACTGCTTCTTATTGTGGACGGAGTAGGATATGTGTGTGGGGCAAATAAGGAAAAGGTAAAGATAGAGGCGGGACAAGCTGTGTTTTGGGAGAAGGGAGAGCTTCATGAAACAAGTACAGAACAAGGATTAACGGCAATTGTTATGGAAGCGGAGAATCTTGAACAAGGGATAGTAATGCCTATTATTCAAGGGGAGTTGTGAAAAATGATAATTAAGGCGAATCAAGAAGATACCAATGAAATATTAAAATATGCGGCTCAATCGCTTTTTGAAGGGACGAGAGGGAATTGTCAATTAAGTACCGAGAAAGCGATTGAAATTACAAAGCCGATTGTAGAAAAAGGAGCATACTATTTAATCATTAAAGAAGAAAATAAAGTAATGGGATGGATATTAATAGGGGAAAATACAGACTATTTTTCTCGTGAAAAACTTGGATTTATATATGAATTGTACGTTTTCCCAGAATATCGCGGGAGAGGATTATCGCGAGAACTGATGGAAGCTGGTATTAAGGAATTAAAGGAGAAGTATTCAGAAATTAGGTTGAATGTATTTGCTGGGAATTTTGCAAAAGAGATGTACGAAGAGTTTGGGTTTGTTGAAAGGCAGGTAATTATGACTTTGAAGTGAGTATTATAGTCGGAATGGGAGAAGAGAAAATAATGATTTAGTGGCTACTTTATCGCTGGAATTTAAAGCCAATAAGTCTTTATAAATATATAAAATAGATGGTTTGCCTTTATTTTATAGTAGATTGATAGTGTATGCTTAAAAATAAATAAATTACTATTATACAATATATCGTTATTATAGTAAAAGAGAAATTTTGGAAAAATATCATTTTTTTGTTTAGAAATTTTTAAATTATTGATATAATCAATTTGTAGAATTGATTATTGGTTAATTTTACTATTTTTAAATTTTAAGGGGGATTTAATAATGGCAGGACAAATTCGTATGTCACCAGAGGAACTTAAATCGAAAGCTACTCGATATGGACAAGGTGCAAATCAAATTGAGGACATTTTACGTCAACTACAAAACTTACAAAATGAATTAAGAGGAGAATGGGAAGGTCGTGCTTTCGAAGGTTTTGACCAACAGTTCAATCAATTAAAGCCAAAAGTACAAAACTTCGCACAGTTATTACAAGAAATTAATATGCAGCTTAATAAAACTGCAGAAGCTGTTGCTAGACATGACGAAGATCTTTCTCGTAATTTCGGTCTACAATAAGACAGATAAAAAGAAATATATAATTTAGCCATGCAACCATACGTTGTATGGCTAAATTACTTTAAAACTAGAGTAAGATACGAAGTCTTTCATTAGATAGACTCGCAGTCACAGGAGTGATAAGTTGTGAAAAAGTTCAAATGGAGCATCTTGTTGTTTATTATTTTAGCTCTTGTACTATCAACAGGGGTCTCCTATTTAGCATTAAATCAAAATGTTAAGAAAGCTAATGAGAATACTACACCAAAAATGACAGTTGCGTTGGTAAATGAAGATCAGGGCACTGTTTTTGAGGGCAATAAAATAGCGTTTGGGGATCAATTTGTTAAAAATGTAAATAAAAATACGAAACAAGAATGGTACGTAGTTAGTCGCGGGGTAGCAGAAAATGGATTGAAAAATAATAATTACAATATGATGATTGTTATTCCAAATGATTTTTCTAGGAAAGCAGTTGCGATTGATTCAGAGATTCCGGAGAAATTAACGTTAAACTACAAAGTAAATGCAACTGGGAATAAGGATTTGAAAGCTGAGGCAGAAAATACAGCTTCTGTTATTTTAGAAGATTTCAATAAGCAAATAATCGACGTTTATTTTGCGAGTATTATCGGTAAGCTACAAGGTGCACAAGATAATATAGGTAAAATAATTGAAAAAGGAAACGTTCAAACAACTATGTATAAAAAAGATATACATAGTCCGTTAGCAAATTACACAAATCAATTTAAAACAGTACAAGATTATACAGGTGTTTCTGTTAATAGTTTCAAAGGATTTCAGGATGTTTTAAAAGGTTTCGGTCAAGCGTTAGATGAAGGGAATAAATCTAACAGTACGTACTTAGATGGTTTTAATAACTTTCAAAAAATGCAAACTGATAACAATTTGTTAGCGAATAATTTCACAAATCAATTCAATCAATATATGAATGATATGAATACAGGCGATGCTTTAAAGCAATTAAGTGCATTGGAATCAGCTAATAAAAGTATTTCAAATCAATTTACGTTTTCAGAGAAAGAACCAAATATTTTAACTGATGCTTCAGCAGTTCAAAAATATTTAGCAGATGTAAAAAAACAAGTATCTGAATATGATACAGAACTTGCAGGAAAGTTAGAAAGTGATATTCAAGAGACGGTAATTAAGAAGTTAAAGCAATCTATGTCGAATGATGGAAAGCAAGAAATTTTCATAAATACATTAATGAAACAACCAGATGCTCGAATAAAGAAACAAATCGAGAATTTAATTGCGAAATTACCTAGTTTAAACATGGAAGAAATCGGTCAAAGTGATTTACCAGATGCGACGAAATTACAACTGCAAAATGTAATTCAATTTACAAAAAAATATAATAAAGAAAATAATTTTTATTATGATCCTGTAAATAAAATATCTTTAGGAAACGCAATTAAAGAAGTAAAGGATAGACTTTATACAGAGGGAATTACATTTAGTGATACTGCGAAAGTAATTAAAATGGAATCTCCGCAAATTTTGAAGATAAGTATTCCAGAAGAATTTAAACTAGATGGAAGTACAGGATTCTTACATATTGATGATGTGGATCGTACAAGTGACTTTCTTCAAAGCGAAGCAGGAGAAATTACAATAGCTCCTCGTAATGAAGGGGATATAAAGATTAGCTTGGATGTGAAGTTAAAAGATCCAAACATCAATATAGATGTTTTCTCTCCTGTAACATGGCAGTGGGAATTGAGTGGGACTCATACAAAAGAAACTAGTCCTGAAAAAGAAAAACCTAACAAAGAAGATAAAGGAACACAAACGGAAAATAGCAAGGTGGAAAATGTGGTTCATAAGTCACAGTATGGCATAATGCCGTTAGTACACAATGCTAAAACGCCTATTATTAAAAAAATGGAAAACACAACAGGGAAAGATAACGGAACCGGAGGAAACCCAGGAGGCGGAACGGGAACAGATAACGGAACTGGAGGAAACCCAGGAGGCGGAACGGGAACAGATAACGGAACTGGAGGAAACCCAGGAGGCGGAACGGGAACAGATAACGGAACCGGAGGAAATCCAGGAGGCGAAACGGGAACAGATAACGGTAAAGTTATTGAAAGTACAACGAATCAAGTGATACATCAAAAAACAGAAAAAATACCAGATATTACTTCTAGTGTATTAATAAAAGAAGCAGTAGATACAGTCGAAAGTTATCAAGGTTTAATGAGCCTTTACGAAATGTATTATGGGATTGATTTAAGAACGAAAGATGTAGGTCCTAAGTTAGAAGAGGGAAGTTTAGATGCAATTGCGACGGATCAATCTTTGTACTACGTATTAAATAAACAAAGCTTAATCGATTTAATTTCAAATCTTGTTTCATCAAGTATTACTACAGAAATAAAGCAAGATATGTCAGGTTTAAAACAAAAAATAAACTCTTATCAACAATCTATTACTAGTGCGGATCAAAATTCTATGCTACTAGCGGAGAAATTAAATGGAACGACGCAACAAGCAACTAGTATGAATGAAAATTTAGGAGAGTATGTAAAAGGTTTAGCGAAATGGCGTGAGAATAGCTTAAAGCTAGTTGAAGAGCAGCAAGTAGTAACAACAAATCATGCTGGTGAGCAAACGGCTGTTTTATCGTTAGATTCTGGTATTAAATCATTAATGATGCAAAGTCAGTCATTGGTCGAAAGTTCGAAGCATAGTTTAGCAACTTCAGACGATGTATATAAAACATTTGATCAAATTAATGGACAAGCAAAAGAAATTCAAGACAGCGGAACGACAATTGTTTCAAAAGCTGATTTATTATTAAATGACTTTACAAAGAAAATGGAAGATGATAAATCATTCTCCAAAAACTTTACGAAAATTTTAGCGAATAGTCGTATTGGAGATCGTCAAAATGAAATGCTATATGACTTTTTAGCTAGTCCAGTTCAAAAGCAAAATGATGGAGTAATTGTAGCAGGTAATGCTTTTACACCGTACTTAATTGTATTAACTTGTTTCATTGTTGCATTATTTACAGCATACGCAATTGCGAATCAAGAAAAGAAACGAATGCAATCGGATCATTTTGAAGAGAAATTCTCATTAATTGATATGAATGTACCAACTACAGTAGTAGCTTTCGGTATATCAATTGTGGAAGGAATTAGTATAGGTATCATTTCTGGGCGTCTTTTAAAGTTCGGTCAGGATCAAAGTTTACTATGGATTGCGTTCATCACATTTATTATGATGGCGTTTGTATTGGTCTCAACCTACTTATTACGACAAATAAAAATGGTAGGAATGTTTATACTATTAGTATTTTTAAGCATGTACCTATTTTTAACTGAGGCAGTTGGAAGTAAAGTAGATCAAATGTCTTCTGTCGGAAAGATACGTCAATTCTCACCGCTTCAGTATATAGAAAGTTTTCTAAATGATTTTATTAGTGGTAAAGATACTGGGAAAGTTATTTTTGTCGTATTGTTTGTAATTGCCATTATTGGATTGGTTAGTAATCTATTTGTATGGCATAAGAAATGGGAGGAAAAAGAAGTAAATGATCAAACAATGGAGCATAGTGGCTAAGTTATCATTTCTCTCTATCCTTTTACTGTTTGTCGCGCTACCGATAAGGAGCGCGGCTGACAGTTATCTTGGTGATGATGGGAAGATTAAGTTTAAAGTGGATCGACTTGAAGAAAGCGACCAAGAAAAAAATAAAAAGGAACATAAGGAAACAGAATTAGATAAAGCATCAATTGAGTTATTTAACCAAGATATAGAAGAAGAAATTGAGAAAAAGAAAAAGAAAGAACAAAAAGATATGGAAGCTCTGCGAGATTCTCTTTTTATAAAACAAAAAGAGAATAATAGTGTTAAAGATACGAAAAATAGTTTGTTTAGCAGTGAATACATTGTCAGAAAAAGTGCAGATGAAGTAGCGAGTAATGAAACAATGAATGAAGAGCCAATTAGTATAACAATAATATTATTATTTGGCGGTGGCATTCTACTTATTTGCATCGGTATTTATACGGTTCTTCGTAAAAGTTGGAGGTAAAGCGATGGCAATACAAACACATATTAATGTCACAGTAGATTTTAATAAATGGAATGGAAATACATACGATTTGCGTATTCCGAATCACCAATCTATTAAATATTTATTGAAAAACTTATTAGATACGCTAAAGATTGATAATCATGAAGGTTCACATTTTGTAATTAAAGTGAAAAATAAGTCAATTGTTTTAACAGATAATGATCGTTTAATTGATCACCAAATAACAGATGGAGATATTTTGCAAGTTTTATAAAGAATATTTTTTACTTTTAGTTATTTGAAAATAAGTTATTACGGGTTATAAAGAAAAGGAGAAGAGGATAAACATGACGGAAAAAATAATTCAAATTGATGCAATGAACTATCAATTTCAAATAGAAAAAGAAAATTGGAAATTGGAGATGACCAAATCTCAAACACGTATAAAAGACTTCCGTCAATTCGATATAATTACGGGCGTATCATCTGAATTTGTACCATTAACAATAGAAGAAGCGGATGATATGTTTACGTTTCTATATCAAGTAGATAAAAAATTATATAAGTGGGACAATCTTAGCCGTTTTGGAAGAAATGAGAAATTAAGACTACTTCGGAATGTTGCGCAGTTTCGTAAATATTTGAATAAACGAATCACGTTCTTTTTACATCCAGACAATATAGTTTTTAATGCTAATTTAATACCAAGTATTATACATAGAGGAATTCGAGATATTGTTCCACCAACCCCGTTATCAGAAGAACAATTTTTAACACAATATAAGTGTCTAATTATTGCTTTATTCTCCCAAAAACATAACTTTGATGATTTGTATGCTGGGTTACTAAAAGATGCAAAAGAAACAACATTTGAACAGACCGTTGCTCAAATGGAAAGCTTAGATGCATTACTGCAGTTTCTTGATGACAGCTTTGAGAAGGAACAAACAAAAACAGAGAAAAATATGCAGTTAGTACCTAAAAAAAGCTATAAATCGTTTAAATACTTAGCTTTTTCCTTCATAGCGGCGACAGTTATTTTAGCTGCTCCTTTAATATATTTCACTTTTATAAAATTTCCTTATCAAAATAAATTGTTAGAAGCAAATGCAAGTTTCATAGCAACTGATTATGACAAAGTCATTACGCAATTAAATGAAGAGGAATTTGAATCATTACCGATTGCATCTAAATATGAGTTAGCATTTGCATACATTACAGCTGAAAAACTAGGTGAAGCTCAAAAGAAATCGATTATGAAAAACATTAGTTTGAAAAGTGATGAAAAGTATTTGCTGTATTGGATGTATAACGGAAAAGGTAATTTTGATAAATCATTAGATTTAGCTAAGACACTTGATGATCCTCAGCTTATTATGTACGGCCTTGTTAAACAAATTGAATCACTGAAAAATAATCCGGATTTATCAGGAGAAGAACGTGATCAAAAGTTAAAAACATATGAGCAACAATTAGATGAATATAAAAAGAAATATGGCAATTCATCAAGCGATAAAAATTTGTCGGACACAGAGAAAAAAGAGTAAGCACTTGATGAGACAGTTGAAAAGGAGCAGTGAACACGGATGGAGCAACTATTAGTATTGACTTATGGAGACAAAATATATAAGTGCACATTACATCCAAATGAGCAATCAATAGTGTCGATTGGAAAAGAGTGGACAAATGATATTACGAATCCAAGTTTAGAACAAGAAATAGAGTTAAAGTGGAATAATGAAGTAAATGCTTGGATGGTACAGGATCAATTAATAGAATTCAATAAGGAAGTTGAGATTGGAAAAACAAGAGATGTGAGCTTGAAAATCTTTATATCTATTATTGGCACAACTAAAGTGTTTGATATCGGAACGAAACTTTCTCTTACAGTGAGTCGAAACGATTACGATGATATTTCTATTACCGGGACTAGTGTAGATTTAATGCTATCTCGCGAAACGTTGTACGATTCTTTTAAAGTGAACGTGTATGGCGGGGATGTATTTCATAATTATACGAAGTTAAAAGATAGCGTTATGTTGGAATCAGGAGACGTATTATATTTTGATGGTATTTTATTGGAGATTGGTAGTGAAGACATTCAAGTACTTTCTTCAGAAGATAAAGTGAAATCTGCGTTACCTATTTTAGTAGAATCAGAAACGAATTATCAAAGTGGTTATCCAGACTATCATCGTTCACCACGTATTATTTACCGTGAACCAGAAGAGAAAATGACAATTGCAAAGCCTTCAAGTATGCCATCAAAACCAACGGAGCATTTAGCAAGAATCATTGCACCTTCACTTGTCATGATTGTCGTAACTGTATTACTTGCTATTTTCATGAAATATGGAATGTTTATTATCGCATCGATTGCGATGACATTAGTAACAATCATTGTTTCTGTCACATCGTATATTAAAAATTTGAAGCAATATAAAGTCGACATTGTTGAACGAGATAAAAGCTATAGAGAGTATATAAAACAAAAAACGAAAGATTTACATGCAGAAAGTGAAAAACAGCGTCACGCATTACATTATCACAATCCAAATGTAGAAGTAATACGTAATATGGCAGTTCAAGTAAATCCTCGAATTTATGAAAAAACAATGTTACATCATGATTTCTTAACATTTAGCGTTGGAACAGGACAAGCTAATACGAGTTTTGAAATTCAATTTAATGAAGAAGAATTTAGTCAAACGAAAGATGAATTAATTGATATAGCACGTGAACTAAGACAGCGTTATCTATCATTGGAAGATGTACCAGTTGTAACAGATTTAATGAATGGACCAGTCGGTTATATTGGTCAACGCTCTTTAGTGTTAGAGCAATTACAATTATTAGTTGCACAAACGGCTTTATTCCATAGTTATTATGACTTGCAGTTTATTACTATTTTTCCGGAAGAAGAAAAAGAAAAATGGGATTGGATGCGCTGGTTACCTCATGGGAGTGTTCGCGATATAAATGTACGTGGATTTGTATACCATGATCGTAGCCGTGATCA
This sequence comes from Bacillus cereus group sp. BfR-BA-01382, assembly GCF_022663475.1. Classification (NCBI taxonomy): domain Bacteria; kingdom Bacillati; phylum Bacillota; class Bacilli; order Caryophanales; family Bacillaceae; genus Bacillus; species Bacillus cereus group sp. BfR-BA-01382. The sequence continues at coordinate 55,606 of NZ_JAKUFQ010000016.1, read as the reverse complement.
AGTGTTAAATAGTTTGTATCAAATATTGAAAGAACGAAAATTAAAACTAGATGAAAAAAGTTCTACTAATGAAAAAATGTACTTTGCACCGCACTATGTCGTTCTCATTACAGATGAAAAACTAATATTAGACCATGTTGTTATGGAATTCTTTAATGATGATCCGAGTCAATTAGGTGTATCACTTGTATTTGTACAAGATGTTATGCAAAGTTTACCGGAGCATGTGAAAACGGTAATAGATATAAGAGATGCAAAACAAGGGAACATCATCTTAGAGCAAGGAGAGCTTGTTAACCGTCAATTTAAACTAAATCATGTGCCAAAAGGGTTCAATTTAGAAGATATTTCACGGGCATTAGCACCATTAAATCATTTGCAAAACTTAAAAAATAGTATTCCAGAAAGCGTAACATTTTTAGAAATGTACGGCGTTGAAAAAGTAAAAGAACTGAATATCACAAGTCGTTGGGAGAAAAATGCAGCGCATAAATCTTTAGCTGTACCACTTGGGCTACGTGGTAAAGAAGATATCGTAAACTTAAACTTACACGAAAAAGCACACGGACCACACGGATTAATAGCAGGTACAACCGGTTCAGGTAAATCAGAAATTATACAATCGTACATTTTATCTCTAGCAGTTAATTTCCATCCGTACGAAGTAGCCTTTTTACTAATTGACTATAAAGGCGGCGGTATGGCGAATTTATTCAAAAACTTACCGCATTTATTAGGAACAATTACGAACTTAGATGGAGCACAAAGTATGAGAGCGCTCGCATCAATTAAAGCTGAATTACAAAAAAGACAACGATTATTTGGGGAAAATGATGTAAACCATATTAATCAGTATCAAAAACTGTATAAAGAAGGCTTAGTAAGTGAACCGATGCCACATCTATTTTTAATTAGTGATGAATTCGCGGAACTGAAGTCAGAACAACCAGAATTTATGAAAGAGTTAGTTTCAACAGCGCGTATCGGTCGTTCACTCGGAATCCATTTAATATTAGCTACGCAAAAACCGAGTGGTGTTGTAGATGATCAAATTTGGAGTAACTCGAAATTCAAACTAGCACTAAAAGTTCAAAATACGTCAGATAGTAATGAAATTTTAAAAACACCGGATGCTGCTGAAATTACATTACCAGGACGTGCTTACTTACAAGTTGGGAATAATGAAATTTATGAATTATTCCAATCAGCTTGGAGCGGAGCAGACTATGTAGAAAACAAAGAGGATAAAGAACATTTAGACGCAACAATCTATGCAATAAATGATCTAGGACAATATGAAATATTAAGTGAAGATTTAAGTGGACTTGGTAGCAGTAAAGAAGTAATAAGCGTACCATCTGAACTGGATGCTGTTATTGACTACATTCACGATTACGCAGAAATAAATGAAATTGAAGCGTTAGCTAGACCGTGGTTACCACCACTTCCAGAAAGCGTATATTTACAAGACTTACATGCAATTCAGTTCAAAGAAGCATGGACGAAAGAAAAGAAACCATTACAAGCAACAGTTGGTCTACTAGATCAGCCTGAATTACAATCACAAACACCATTAACATTAGATATTAGTAAAGACGGACACGTAGCGGTCTTCTCAAGCCCAGGCTACGGAAAATCAACATTCTTACAATCAGTCATTATGGATGTAGCTCGTCAGCATAGTCCGGAGCATTTGCATGTGTATTTAGTGGACCTTGGAACAAATGGTCTTCTACCTTTAAAAGGATTACCTCATGTAGCGGATACGATTACGATTGACGAATCTGAAAAATGTTTAAAGTTTGTTGAAAGATTAACTCAGGAAATGAAAAATCGTAAACGATTATTAAGTGAATATGACGTTGCAAATATTGAAATGTATGAAAAGGCAAGTGGGAAAGAAATACCACATATTATTATTGCAATCGACAATTATGATGCAGTAAAAGAAGCGAAGTTCTATGAAAGCTTTGAAATGCTAATTATGCAAATTGTCCGAGATGGTGCAAGTTTAGGAATTCATACCTTAATTAGTGCAGGGCGACAAAATGCACTTAGAATTCAATTGTACAATAATATTAAAATCCAAACTTGCCTATATATGATTGATCAAAGTGAAGTAGCTAGTATTGTAGGGAGATCTGATATAAAAGTGGAAGAAACAGCAGGAAGAGCGTTAATAAAACTAGAATCTCCCACATTATTCCAGGTTGCATTACCTACGAAAGCAGAAGATGAATTACAGCAAATTCAATTATTACAACAAGAAGCAAATGATATGGACCGAGAATGGGATGGAGAACGTCCGAAGGCAATTCCAATGATGCCAGAAATTATTGATATTGCTACTTATCGTAAAAATAAAGACGTTACAAAAGCTCTACAAGCAGCAAGAATTCCAATGGGGCTTGATTTTGCAAACGTAGAAGTTGTAGCTCATGATATTGCAGTGAATGATCATTTAATGATTTATAGTGTAGATGATAGTATGAGAAAACAAATTGTATCTAGCATCCTATCTCAATTGAATAAAGATTATTTTGAAAGTGTGACGTTGGTGGATACAGCAGAGTATAGTTTCGTTCAATATAAAGACGATGTGACGCACTACATTGTAGACGAAAATGAAATCAATATGCATGCGAAGTATTGGATGGAAGTAATTCGTGAACGAGCTTTTGAATTAGCACAAGCAAGACAAGAAGGTAGAGAAATTCCTGCATTCACAAAACAACTCATTATCATGACAAATGTTGAAGAGTTTAGTAAATTTGTTTATTTAGAAATGGAGGATGCAGCGACTTTAATTGATTTATCTCGTACAGTAGGTATTTACTTTGTATTAGCAGGTCACCACGACTACATGGACCGAAATCGTGAAGCTCTACCTATGAAAATGAGAAGTAAGCTAACAGCAGCAATTATCGCAATGCCATTAAATGATCAAAGTATCTTCAACATAAAATATATAAGCAACGAAGCGCCATTAGGTAAAGATGAAGTGTATTACTATCAAAAAGGGAACATAATGAAACTAAAAATGCCTAGAGTAACTAACGAGGTGACAGTATGAAATTAAAGAAGAAAGTTAAGGTGATGATAGTCGTGTCAATAGTGGCAAGTTTATTAAGTGGATGTGGTTTTGGGGAAAAGCAAATAGATTATAAGCCATTTGTCAAAGCTTTGGATGAAGGTGACATGAGAAAGGTTATGTCTGCGAGTGATGATGGGTATGCGTATGTGAAGGAACGGGTTATTGATTTTACGACAGAAAAAAATGGTGATGACAGAATTCATAATACACTATATCAAACTACTGAAGGTATATATAATTTGAAAGAAAATTTATTGTATGGAGAGACCACTCAAAAAATAACAAGTGATATTAAGAACATAAAAGATAGACATAAGGATAATAAATATAAAGAAGAAGAAAAATATAGCACTAGGTTCATGTATAAAGATAGAAAGGGTTACAGTACTGATTCGAGCTTGGATGTTTCACATGTAAAACTAATTTTTAATAGATTGCAAGGTGTTGGGAGTTTACAACTGAAAGTAGATGGAAATAAAAAGAAATTTAATGAACCAAATACAGTTGGTTTTACGTTAACGGAATCACAATTTCAAGAAATAATTAACGATAAATTGAATTTGCAATATGATAGTTTTGAAACAGCATCAATTGTATTTAATTTTAACGATTCTAAAGATACGAAACAGCATCCAATGCAAATAATACAATTAATAATTTCAATTGTATATGAAAAGAAAAATAGTGAGGGAAAATTATTAACACATACTCAGCAAATATCTGTGAATTTTAGTAGTAAAAAGGATAATGATCAGGAAGCCAAGCAAGATTATGTGAATTATGAAAAGTCTTTTCAAAATAATAAATCATTCTAAGGGAGCTGATTTTTTTGAAGAAAGGTGTGGAAAAAAAAGAGGATTTAAGAATAAACTCTGATATGGGAAAGTTAGAGCTCGCTGGGCAAGATATATATAATTTTAGAGATGGCAAAGAACCGTATAATAATATTGGGGAGGATGCCGAAGAGAAAAACGAAGATCTCTTAGAAAAAAAATTTAATGCAAGACTAATAGATTCAGCAGAAGATAAAGACACCGGATTTGCTGCTTACGCATTTAAAGATAATAAAACAGGAGAAGTTATTATTTCATATGTTGGGACGGAACCTGGAAAAGACAACAATAGTGATGTAGTAGTAGATGCAGAGATAGGTGTTCACAATTTAACAAATGCAAATAAATTAGCATTTAGTAATTGGGAACATGAATTAAAAGTAAAACAATATGACCAAGGAGAGGCATTTTATGAAAAAATGAAACAATATGCTAATGGTAAAACTATTAGTATAACAGGACATTCTTTGGGCGGAGGTATTGCAAATACAGTAGCATTAAGGCATCAAAAAGACGATATTGATGTTTTAACACTAAATCCAGCTCCAGTTTTAAATCGAGATGTAGATAAATTCGGTAATGGGTTTGATATGAAAAATGTTCGGAATATCATTAATCAGAATGATCCTCTACATATTGGGATAAAGGCAGCAGACTTCACACTTCCAGGAAGAATGTATAAAATTCCGAATCAAGCAGGACACTCATATGCTTTTACAGAGAAGGATTATGATGAGAATGGACATCTAATATGGATTGATAAACTAACAAGTGATAATGACACGGGGTGGGATGCTATCCCGGGGTTTCTGGAATTTGCTCAATCTGCTGGGGCTATTTACACAGGAACTATACATGATGTATTTCATAGAAAAGTTTCTATACATGAAGAAAAGATAGCTGGAGTTACACTTAATTTGATATTAAGTGCAACGCCAATTTCTACTATTATAAACGGAATATTAGGTTACTCGGACATTGTACAAGGTAGCAAGGAGCTTGAAAAGCTAAAAGATAAAGTTCAAGAAGGTTTTTCAAGATTAAATACAAAGTATGAAGGGCTAAAATCTCAAATTACAGCAGAAGCAATCCAATTTAGTATAATGGCTACAGTTGAAATAAAAGGAGCGATAGATATCGCTGTAGAATGGATTGAAACAACTTTAGCGAAATGTAAGGAAAAAGTTTTAGAAGTATTAGAGTCTGTATTTAATACTGCTATAAATTTTTTAGCTGGAAGTGTTGTAGTATATTTAGCTACAAGTGAAATTTTAGAAATTGCAAAAGAAGTTGCAGCTTCTTACGTGCAAGATTTACTAGATTTGTTTAAAGGAGATTTTGTAGTTGATACAAATGTAGCTGCAATTGTATCTGAACATATATTAAGTCATCGTCACTCATTGTTAAATCTTTTTATGAATGACAACAGCAGGGGGATAAACCGTTCTTTATTAGGTGAAATTGCTAAAGATGTGAAGGAGTTATCAAAAGATTTAAAGCAATTAAACGACGATGTTTCAGAAGCGGTATTTTCTATGTTTGCAAAAGACGAAGAATTAGGAGCAGTTTCATATTATTAAAACTCCAAGTTTATAAATTTAAAAGAGAGGGGAATGAAGGTGGATTTACATACAATAATGTCAAGAGTTCATAGTACATTTCCAGCTAGTGGTGGACGAGAACAAATTATAAACGTTGTAGTGCAATTGGAAAAAGCAGCTGCATCTTTAACGGGGGATATTAGAAGGTTAGAGAGTAGTATTGATAGCACATTACAAGGAAAAACACGTGAGGCATTTATTGATCGTATCCGTCAATTAGAGAAAAAAAGACAAAAAATAGAAGAGAAAATTAGCGTACTAAAAGGGACAGTGAATTAATATGAAAGACTATATGGATAAAGTATTACCTTTAGGCAGTGTTGTAAGATTGGGTCTTAAAGAAGAGGAAGATGTGGAGTATGTAATCACTACGAGAGGTTTATTACTTGATGAAAACACATTCTATGATTATGGTGGAGTGTTGCATCCAGTGGGTTTAACCGAAGAAACGTATAAATTATTTAACCACACGGATATTGCAGAGGTTAAATTTGAAGGGTATCGAAATAAAATTGAAGGTCAATTCGCAGCTAAGTTTAAAATGTGGCGAAATGAGTTTGTTGAAAAAGTAATTGAAAAAAATAAAAAGCAACAACAAGCACAAGAGTTAGAAATAAAGGGAAAAAAAGAAATTTAAAAGGAAATAAGCTTTCCTCTTCCAAAAATGGAAAGAGGAAAGCTTATTTTGATTGAATAAGGGTGTCAGTATGAAGTTAAAGAAGAAAGCTAAGATGATAATAGTTCTGTCAATAGTAGCAAATTTATTAAGTGGATGTGGTTTTGGGGAGACGAAGATAGAGTATGAGAGATTAGTAAAGGCATTGGATGAAGGTGATATGAAGACGGTTATGTCTGCGAGTGATGAAGGGTATGTGTATGTGAAAGAAGAGGTTAGGGATAGCACTTTTATTGAGGATAATAATAAGCAAATAGGAGTAGTTTATCAAACAACGCAAGGTATTTATAGTATTAAAGATAATATTCTTTTTGGTGAGGCACAAAAGAAAGTCAATACTCCAGTTGAGGATGAAAAACATAGTGACAACCCACAATATAAAGAAGAAGTTGTATTCAAGTCAGATATAAGATACGAAAATGGACAGCTAGAAGCTTCAAATCGAGGGAAAGATATGTCTAATATAAAATTAATGCTTAATAGAGTGCAAGGAATAAAAGAATTGAAACCAAATGTGAATAAAAAAAGCTTCAGCCAACCAGCTACGATAAGCTATAATTTATCAGAAATTCAATTTAAAGAGATATTTAATGGGAATTTAGAATTAAAGTATGAGAAGTTTAGTTATGCAACACTACTAATTGAATTTAATTCTGCTAAGGATACAAAGGAAAATCCGATGGAAATAACAGAGATAACAATTTCGATAGGCTATAAACAAAGAAATGAAGAAAATAATATGATTAGGCATGATCAAGAAATAACAACATATTTACGTAATAAAGAAGAAAATAATCGGAAATCAAAAAAAGATTATTTACAATATGAAAAGAAATTTAAAGAAAGCCATTAATATATATAAGGGGGAGAATATGGCGAACGAGGAAGATTATAAATTAAGTAGTGATGTAGGAAAATTAAGATTATCGGCAAGAGATATTTATGATTATAATGCACAAGAAAAAATATAATAATTCTGATCCAATAATAAATAAATGAATAAATAAATAGAAATTACAAGACAACTTTAATGCTAATCTTATAGTTTCTGATGATATTCATTCAGTAACTGGATTTGGGGCATATGCTTTAGAGGATAGAAACACGCATGAAATTTTCATTGTATACGTTGGAAACCAACCGAGCCAAATAGGCTATTTAGCAACCGATGGAGCAATTTGGCTGCATAATTTAACTAATTCACCTATATTGGGGTCATTAGCGGAATTTCAGTATAGTCAAGCAGAAAAATTTTATGAAAAAGTCAAGGCGGGTAATAAAGGAAAGAAGATAACTTTACTAGTGCACTCTTTAGGTGGCAGAGCAGCGAATACAGTTGCATTAAGACATCAAGAAGATAATATAAACGTATTAGCTTTAAATCCTGCGCCTGTTTTAAATAAGGATGTGGTTAAGTACGTATACGGGACCAATATGAAGAATTGCCGCAGTCTTATAAATGAATATGGTCCTTTGGATGGCGCCATTAAAGCCACAGATTTTGTAATACCTGGACAGGTTTATAAAATGGAAAATGGGGATATTTCGGTATTTTTATAGTTAGGAAAAAGTTATTCTAAAAGGAGTATGTTGGGTGAATCATAGACGTAAGAAAAAGAAACCGAAACAAATAAGAAAAGAAGCTGTTCAGATAAAACCGATAGTAGAAGAAAAACCACTAAAGAAGAGTAGCAACAAGTTAATTGATATTCTCCTAGGTATTCTTCTTTTCCAAATTTTTATATGGGCTGTCTTGGAAGGTTCTACAACACAAGTAAGCAAAGGGAAGACTTTCCTTATTATCGTTTTCTTTATCTTATTGCAATAGGGTTATCTATGATAGGAAACAAATAAGGGGGAGTTCAGATGTTTAAGAAGAAGGAGAAAAAAAACATTTACGTTAGACTGGTAAACACACAAGGGGAAATCATTCGAGAGTTTAATTGTACAGAAAAAGACTTGCGAAAAGTAAAAGAAAATGGTGCTGAAATTCGTTTGGTTGGAGACAACTCATATGAGATGGTAGCAACCGATGAACAACTAGAACAACTAGCAAGAGCTGAAGCAGAAATCGAAGCGGAAATTAAGGCATGGGAAGATGCTTTAAATGAGAGTTTGGATGAACGCGAAGAAAGAGAAGCGAGACAGAAGGAATTGAAAGAAAAGAATAAATGGAGTACAAAGAAGAAAGTAATCGTATTTGGACTGATACTCTTTGTATTTATTGGATTACCTATTATCGAAGGGTATCAAAATAGTAAATTAGTTGAAGAAGGTACATCATTACATGCAGAAATTGTAGGTAGGCATGTAGAGAAGGAATTCATGTTTACACACCCCACATTAGTAGTTGAGGTAGATGGTAAAAAGCATAATGTATGGGTAAGTGAAGAGACATATAACGGAGCAGAGTGGTTAGGTAGACTAAAAGTCATCAAAACAAAAGATGGTAAAGTTGAGAAAGACCCTAGATATGAGGGGGAAGACTTAATTACGAGTTATTAAGCAGTATGTTTTTAATATTCGCTGCTCAAATTAAATAACATTATTATTTGCAAAAATCGAATCCATTAAAATAAAAAACAAATTTTAAATAACTGTAATAACCTCCTAGCATATTGTTGATGGGAGGTTATCACCTTTCTGAAGATAAAATTAAAGCTATATTATCTCGATACAATTGTGATGACAGTAACGTTTTTACTAAGTGAGTGCAATTTCAGAGAAACAAAAATAGAGTATGAGGGATATGGTTAAGTGAAAGAGAGAAGAATATTTAGAGCTTTTGAGGAGAAAGAAGGCTATTTGAACTATCAAAAGTATTCTGATTATGTACGGTAATTAATATAGAGATAATATTATCTGAATATAGTTACACAAAGATGAATGTACTTAAAAAGTTAGGAATGTAATGGGATTTTAGTGAATGAAAATTATTTAAACTGTATAGAAGGTGAAAAGTCAGGATGTGGAATATAAAAGAAGAAGATTTAGATAAGTTTAGGATGACATGTAATGATCGTTTAAGTCCTGAGGGTGCTACAGGATTTATGTTTGGAGGAATACTTTATAGTTCAATAGCCGTCTTTTCTATTATTGTATCAGGTGATTGGGATTACTGTATGGTTCTCCTTAATATAGGAATTGTTAAGCTGGAAGTGTTGTTATATGCTCTGCAAGTAATTTTTTTCATTTTATATTTATTTCCAAAAGCTCAATTTAAATTTCAAAAGCTACAAACACTTGTCGTATTATTATACGCACTTCAAATGGCTACTATATTACTTACAGTTTTAGTTGTTTCTGAAATAGCTAATAATTCAATGGATCGTATTACGTTGAATTATGAATGTTTGCTATATTTAGGAGCAGTAATTTTTCATATTGTAACAACAATAGATACATTTAAATTGGCAAGTGAAGGTGCGTTTAGTATGGATGAAAGATCCGTATCCTTTTTTAGTAAAACAAAAGGAACTATGATGAAAGTTGCTTCAATATACGCATTAATCATTCTTATTTTGATTTATTTTCATAATGATTATGCGTTTGATACTTTTATTGGATATGTAATAGGAACTGTTTTAATGTATACGATAGCCATAGGAGCAGCTGAATTTCAACTATTAGCATATTGCAGATTTAAATTTCCATCATTTAATAAAACGTGGGAGCAACATAAAAGAGAGACTCCAAGATATCGAAAGAAAAATAAAAAAAGTAAATCGAAACGTAAGGCATAAAGAAAGTGTGTATTGTAAGTTTTGATGATGAAAAAGTAATAATTTATAGGAGAGTATTTGAACTACGAAAAGAAAATTTACTTATGTAAGGTGATAAAAGTGATTAGTAGGTTATCTAATTGAAAATATAGAGTGGGTAGTGTGATGATGAAATGAACAAAAAAAGGGTTTCTAAAATGATTACTATCATAATAGCAATCAGCCTATTACAAGCATGTAGTTTTTTTGAAAAAAAGATAGATTATGAGCCGTTTGTCAAAGCTTTGGATGAAGGTGACATGAAAAAGGTTATGTCTGCGAGTGATGATGGATATGCGTATGTGAAACAAAGAGGTATATATAGTACATATGAGCAAAAGGAAGATGGAGAGCACAGTAAAACAATTTATCAAACTTCGAAAGGTATATATAATACGAAAGATAAAAGTTTATATGGAAATACAACACAAGAAATTACCTCGAAAGTAGATAATAAAAATTATAGAGAAGAAGTTAATTATAGTACAAATATTAGTTATGAGAATGGACAGGTACAAAGTACGGATTCAAGTCTGGATGTTTCATACGTGAACTTAATTGTAGATCGTTTAAAAGGGATTGGGAAACTAAAGATGAAGCCAGGAGATGATATAAAAAAGTTTGGTCAGCCTAGTACTGTTGGATATAAACTAACTGAATCAGAGTTTCAAAGTATTATTAATGATAAGTTGAAAATACAATATGATGAATATGGTGGTGGATCGATCGCACTGCATATTGAGTTTACAAAGGGTTCAGAGCAGATATTGGAAGTAAGTATTGTAATGAATTATAATAAGAGAAATGAAGAAGGAAAGTTAGTAGAACACATATCACAAATACATACATATTTTGATAGTCACCAAGGTAATAACAAAGATGCGAAACAGGAATATATTGATTTTAAAGCAAAGTATAATGAGACGCAGTAATATTTAGAAGGGCATTTGTACGGAAAGATAATAGCGATATAAGTGTGATAAGTGTTTCATAAATATAGTGGAAAGAATTTGAGGATAAACGCCCCAATTGCTGGAGTAGATGCAACTGGGGCGTTTATCCCGCTTTAATGGGCAGTAAGACCCCCACCTCAAAATGCAGCGAAAGCAAAGAAGTTAGGTGGGGGATCAACTGCCCATAAAAGTCCGATTGGTTCAACTAATAATCAGTGGGGGATGGAGAAACCCCCCCACTGATTAAAGTTTCACTTTATCTGTCTAAATTTAGTTTGAATGCATACCATTTTTTAGTTAGAGTCCTCGCTCCTCAAGTAGTTTCTTCATAATAACGGTGTGAAGTTTTTGTGTAATCGGCTTTTATTGCTAAGTTACAACTATTTCCTCTTATAGAGTACTTCTTATTATCGATACATCGTCCACATTTCAATGTCTTTAAATCCTAGTCGTTTATAAATTCGTCCAGCAGCTGGATTGTTATAAAATAAACAAAGTGTTCGGCCTTCTTTCGTAAAGTCTTGGATCATTTTTTGTAATATGAGTGAAGCGTAGCCATTTCCGCGATAATTCGGGTGTGTACATACACCAACTACCATAGCGGATAATGAATTTTCAGCGGAAGTAGAGGCGGATGCGATGATCACGCCATCTTTTTCAATATAGTATGTGCGTCCTGTATTTGTTTCGATAGTCTGACTTAATATTTTCTCTGATTCATTGGTAGTCGGAAATTCAGCGATGTCACTTCGTAATTTCATAATTCGTTCTATATCATCGAGTGAGGCAAGTTTAATTGTTTCATGAATTGGTGTGCTAGGTAAGTTGTTGTCATTTAGACATTCGCAAAAATACATTTCATTTTTAGTACCTAGTTGTATATTTGAAGCAGTTTCAAATTGTTCTACGATAGTCGACTTACCAGAGAGTTTAAGTGGCTTATATGCGGAAAGAAGTGCCTCATAATCAGTGGTAATAAATTCTTCTTTACTATAGGGTATAAATGAATCGTGGAATCGGAGTAGAATTGATTTTAATGTTCCATTCTCTTTAAATACTCCCCATAATTCTTGAAAATCTGTGTCATAACCGAAAGCTTCAATATCTCCAATAATAAACAAGTTAAGGGCTGCTTCTTCTTTTAGATAAGCGAATACTTGTTCATGATCTTTCTTTGTTAATTTTCGCATCATAACGAATCGACCTCTTTTTTATTTTTCTAAATATTACAACTTAAGTTTTTTGAAATCAATATAAAATTTTATGTTTAGTTCACAAACTTTCGGAAAAACTAGGAAAGATATGACAAAGGAGGTTATGAACGGTGGATCATCCAATTCAAGGGTTAATGAAAGCAGCAATGGAAAATTTAAAAGAAATGGTTGATGTAAATACGATTGTTGGAGAGCCTGTTCAAACGGCTGACGGTGGTGTGGTGTTAACGGTTTCTAAAGTAGCGTTCGGTTTTGGAGCAGGAGGTTCTGATTTCCAAACGAATGATGGACAAAGAGCGAACGGTAACGCTGCATTTGGTGGCGGTAGCGCGGGTGGTGTTTCGATTACACCAGTAGCATTTCTTGTGGTGAATAAAGATGGAGTAAATATTCTTCATTTACAAAATGCGACACATTTAGCAGAAAAAATGATTGAATTAGCTCCGCAAACAATTGATAAAATTCAATCGATGTTCCAAAAAGAAGAAAAGAAAGAGGGAAATCATCATCCTCAAAACCCTGATGAAATCCTTTAAAAACGCCTGCTTATGAGCAGGCGTTTTTTCTTGTAATCACTATGTAATAAAACACATGAAATTGTAAATAGTTTTTGAAGTTTTTTCTATGTTTCTAAAATTTTTCATGTTAAAATATGCTATAGAATTGAAACATATAAAACGAAGGTGGCTAGGTGCTTTGTCTGGAGGATCTGACCAAGTAAAGAATATGATATATATTAATGGTAATCGTCGAGGTCATTGTTTTATTACATCAGGAATTACGTTTAAAGAGTTTGCGAGTAACATCCCTTCACCGCTTCATCAAGTGTTGCTTTTGAAGCACAACTTTGAATGGACGGATTTTCATTATCATACTTTATTTGAATATGTTGAGGAAGAAAATATACATAAGTTAATTCAAGCAGAGATTGATGAATTTGATGAATTTTGTTGGGTAGATTTTGATGATGCAAGCGATTTAGATGAATTAGAGCCGAAAGAAATTGCAGAATTATTATATTTGGCTCACAAAAAAGAACCACTTGCAAGAACATTCTTTCCGCTGTTGAAAAATCGATTTGTTTATTTTTCACATGATGACGGATGGTACAACAAAGTGTATTATCGTAGAATTGCTGATTTTGTAGGAATGTTAAGTAAAGTCATTCCGTATAAACTCGGTGCTTTCGGTAAGAAACGTTTTTCTTTCTTCCAAAAATCAAAAATTTTCCCAGCAATTTCAAAAGAATTGATCATGGGGCTGATTCCACTAATGGAAGATGGTCTTTACATAGATCTAGCAGGGAAGATTGAGTCAAGAAGAGGTCTTGAAATTCCGGTATATGTAGTTGGTTCGTATGAAAGTACGGATGAGGTGTTAGATAATATCGATGAATTGAAAGAGGAAGCAACAGAAACAGGTTGGCTCATTTTTGATAAGAAAGAACAAGAGTGGCAATGGGTTGTTGACTAAGAAAACTTGGCGTATGAAGTCAAGTTTTCTTGTCATTTGAAAGGAGTACAAATGAAGAAATATTATACAATTGTGGGTATTATAAGTATTATTCTCGTGGCAATATTACTTATAACTTGTCCGAAAGAATCAGATTTTAAAGTGTATGTAGAGGATAAGTATGCGTTGAATTGTAATGAGAGTAGTTTTGAATGCACGCAAAATGTAGATGGTAAAAAAGAAAAACTACAATTTGAAAGTACAGATGCACGAAATGGTGTATTCTTTATGACTGTAAAGCAAACATTTAAAACAGAAGCTGGTGTTTCAAAAGAATATAGCGGAGTAGGAATGTTTGGTACATTTCTTTTTGTTTCAGAGAAGACTTTCTAGTAATAGAAGGTCTTTTTTTTATGCTTATGTTCATATAGATGAAGTAAGACAAGCATAGGAGGGATAGCGATGAAGAACACATGTATCGTTTGCGGTGGTGAGGAGTTTTTTTCCTCAACGTTATATGCACGTACGAAACAAGATTGGGCATATGCACCAAACATGTATCGATTTGAAAAAGTATTTATTGAGCATCGAGATGAAGAAAATTATCCAGTGTTTCAAGAAATTACAGCGAAACATTGTTGTGGATGCGGTCATATTATGTTGTATCATGAATGAACACACCAAGTATAACTTGGTGTGTTTTTTTAAAACGCTGACAAAGCAAGCGGATAAAGTAAAGTAAATAAAACAGAAAAACTACCAAAGCCAATTGCTGTATATCCAAGTGTTCTTGCTCCGAAATTGACAGCTAATAGGCCAACTAAAATTGCTAGGGAGCCGAGCGTAACGGGATAAAAAGCAATGGAGAATAACGAAAGAAATAAGGCGACATAGCCTACCATTGTGCCGGTATTTGTACCTTCTATCTCATTTGCAATTTCTTTACGCTTATGTCTAATTGGAATGCCAGCTGGTGATATTTCAGCAGCATACTCTTCGTTTTTTTCACCACTTTTAAAATGATGATTTCTCTTTCTTCGCATGTACATCCCTCTCTTTCAATTGGGTGTATCTATAGTATCTTTCAAAATGAGAAGAGCATGAGTATGAGTTAAACCCAAGTAAAGCAAAAATTGGAGAATACGCATTCCATCGTTAACATATCCATCTCCTATTGAAGATAAAGTGTGGAATTTTTTCCACTAGGACTGATTATCAGCCAGCGACAATTGGATTTTTATGAGCAATTCTCTCCCATTAACTGGTCCGCATCCATTGAATTTTGGGGTAGGTGTCTTACTGCAAGCGGGATAAAACAGGAATTTTGGAAAATGATGTAGAATGAAATGAATGATAATACGTGAAGGTAGGGGAATGTATGACAACATTTAATTGGCATGAATCAGCAGAGAAGAAATGGGATAGTAGTGCGGAGTTTTGGAATCAAAATAGTCAGGAAATGTGGGATAGCGGGAGTAGGAGCACAATTATTCCGTTTTTTGAACAATACGTGAAGAAAGAAGCACAAGTGCTCGATGTTGGTTGTGGTGATGGGTACGGTACATATAAATTAAGTCGCGCAGGCTATAAAGCAGTGGGAGTAGATTTATCGGAAGTGATGATTCAAAAAGGTAAGGAGCGCGGAGAAGGACCAAATTTATCTTTTATAAAAGGAGATCTTTCTGCATTACCATTTGAAAATGAGCAATTTGAATCAATTATGGCAATTAATTCTTTAGAATGGACGGAAGAGCCATTACGAGCGTTAAATGAAATAAAGCGTGTGTTAAAGAAAGATGGATATGCATGTATTGCAATTTTAGGACCGACAGCAAAGCCACGAGAGAACAGTTATCCTCGCTTGTATGGAAAAGACGTTGTTTGTAATACGATGATGCCTTGGGAATTTGAACAGTTAGCGAAAGAACAAGGTTTTGAAGTTGTAGATGGCATCGGCGTATATAAGCGCGGAGTAAATGAGAAGATGCTAGGTCAACTACCTACAGAGTTACAACAATCGTTAACATTCTTATGGGTATTTATGTTAAAAAACGTATAAAGAAATGAAAGAATTTTTAGGAGGTAAATAAGTGCAGAAAATACAAAAAACTGATACAATATCATCAGAACCAATTAAAGGGGGACTAGGGTATATGACAACTACTACAACAGTGAAATCCGATATTGAAATCGCACAAGAAGCGAGTATGAAGAAGATTCAAGAAATTGCAGCTGATTTAAATATTTTAGAAGATGAATTAGAGCCATACGGGCATTATAAAGGTAAGTTATCTCTTGATATTTTTAAGCGCTTACAAGATGAGAAAGACGGTAAAGTTGTTTTAGTAACAGCGATTAACCCAACTCCAGCTGGAGAAGGTAAATCAACAGTAACAGTTGGTTTAGGTCAAGCTTTTAATAAAATTGGTAAGAAAACAGTAATTGCACTTCGTGAACCATCTCTTGGACCAACGATGGGATTAAAAGGTGGAGCAGCAGGTGGCGGTTTTTCACAAGTCGTACCAATGGAAGACATTAACCTTCACTTTACTGGAGATATCCATGCGATCACAACTGCCAATAACGCATTAGCAGCGTTTATTGATAATCATATCCAACAAGGAAACACACTTGGAATTGATACGCGTAAAATCGTTTGGAAACGCTGTGTTGACTTAAATGATCGTGCCCTTCGTAATATAGTAATTGGTCTTGGTGGACCTGTACAAGGTGTACCACGTGAAGACGGTTTTGACATTACAGTAGCATCTGAAATTATGGCCGTGTTCTGCCTTGCAACAGATATTCAAGACTTAAAAGCACGTCTATCTCGCATCGTAGTTGCTTATAACTTTGCAAATCAACCTGTAACGGTTAAAGATTTAGGTGTAGAAGGTGCGTTAACGCTATTATTAAAAGACGCATTAAAGCCAAACTTAGTACAAACGTTAGAAAATACACCAGCTATTATTCATGGTGGACCATTTGCGAATATTGCTCACGGTTGTAACAGTGTTATCGCTACGACAATGGCAGCAAAATTAGGTGATTATGTTATTACAGAAGCTGGATTCGGTGCTGATTTAGGCGCTGAAAAGTTTTTAGATATTAAAGCCCGTGCAGCTGGTATTAAACCAGAAGCAGTTGTTATTGTTGCGACTATTCGTGCGCTTAAAATGCATGGCGGCGTTGCAAAAGATCAATTAAAAGAAGAAAATGTAGATGCATTAGCAAAAGGTATGGAAAACTTACAGAAGCATGTTGAAACAATTCAAAGCTTCGGTGTGCCTTTCGTAATTGCAATTAATAAATTCATTACAGATACAGATGCAGAAGTTACATACTTACAAGAGTGGTGTAATGAGCGTGGCTATGCAGTATCCTTAACAGAAGTTTGGGAGAAAGGCGGCCAAGGCGGAGTTGATCTTGCTGAAAAAGTAATAAAAGAAATCGAAAAAGGTGAAAACAACTACGCACCACTTTATGAATTAGAATTACCCTTAGAAGAAAAAATTCGTACAATTGCTCAAAAAGTATATGGCGCAAAAGATATTGAATTTGCTCCGAAAGCACGTAAGCAATTAGCTCAATATGAAGGAGAAGGTTGGAGTAACCTACCAGTTTGTATGGCGAAAACTCAATACTCTCTTTCTGACGATGCAACAAAATTAGGTCGTCCATCTGACTTTATCGTTACAATTCGTGAGTTAAAACCATCTATCGGTGCAGGCTTTATCGTTGCGTTAACAGGTACAATGTTAACAATGCCAGGTCTTCCAAAACAACCAGCAGCACTTCAAATGGATGTAAATGAAGATGGAAAAGCAGTAGGTTTATTCTAAAAGGTTGTAATTCATCTCGTTTATCTGTAAACTATATATACATCAAGTGGCGCCTTTCCATCGAAAGGCGCCTGTTTTTTGGAGGAAATTATGTTTGATCCAACTGCTTTTGACAATTTAAAAGTAATCGTAGAAGGTGCTGTGTATGATTTTGATCTACATGGAGATATTCTTGTAACAGATCGAAAAGATATGATGAACCTTGCTTCATTAAGTCGTATATATCATATCTCATTTCAATTAACAGAACCGTTTGAACCATTAGTAGAAGCAACATTTTCATTATCTGTGGATGCAAAGAACTTGTCTGGTGAAATACTAGAAGTGCCTCAGTTTACACCAGGTTGTGAAATGAAGCTAGCATTTTCATTCCCGTTAGAACAACCAGAAGTAGGATGCGAAGAAATTGAAACTTTAATGCGTTCTATATGGGGAAAAGAAAGAATGATTATGCAGAAAGTTTCATACGAATATAATAAGCAAGCGATTTCATATCATAATAAGGTAGAGGTTCTATTTCAAAAAGCGATTACAGAAGACCATGTTGATGATTTAATAGCTGTTATTTCACACATGATAGAAACGGTGCGAACAATACAGCATTTTCTTCAAAAATAGAGATAAAGGAGAAAAACAAATGATAAAAGATATGCAACCATTTTTACAAGAAGCTTGGGAGAAGGCTGGTTTTAAAGAATTAACTGAAATTCAAAAACAAGCGATTCCAACTATTTTAGAAGGACAAGACGTTATAGCTGAATCTCCAACTGGAACAGGAAAAACATTAGCGTACTTATTACCCCTTTTACATAAAATTAATCCTGAAGTAAAACAGCCACAAGTTGTTGTTTTAGCGCCAACACGTGAACTTGTCATGCAAATTCATGAAGAGGTTCAAAAGTTTACAGCAGGAACTGAAATTTCAGGGGCATCTTTAATTGGTGGTGCAGATATTAAGCGCCAAGTTGAAAAATTAAAGAAACACCCGAGAGTAATTGTCGGTTCACCAGGACGTATTTTAGAATTAATTCGAATGAAAAAGTTAAAGATGCATGAAGTAAAAACGATTGTATTTGATGAGTTTGATCAAATTGTAAAACAAAAGATGATGGGCGCAGTACAAGATGTAATTAAATCTACAATGCGAGATCGTCAATTAGTATTCTTCTCGGCGACAATTACAAAAGCGGCAGAAGATGCTGCACGCGATTTAGCAGTTGAACCACAATTAGTGCGTATAACACGTGCAGAGTCAAAAAGCTTAGTTGAACATACGTATATCATTTGTGAGCGACGCGAAAAAAATGATTACGTAAGAAGAATTATGCATATGGGCGATGTAAAAGCAGTTGCTTTCTTAAATGACCCATTCCGTTTAGATGAAATTACTCAGAAATTGCAATTCCGTAAAATGAAAGCAGCAGCTCTTCATTCAGAAGCAAGTAAGCAAGAGCGTGAAGCGACGATGCGTGCATTCCGTGGTGGGAAACTAGAGATTCTCCTTGCTACTGATATTGCAGCACGCGGTATCGATATTGATGATTTAACACATGTAATTCACTTAGAGTTACCAGACACAGTAGACCAATACATTCACCGCTCAGGACGTACTGGACGTATGGGTAAAGAAGGAACAGTAGTTTCTCTTGTAACAGAACAAGAAGAACGTAAATTACTGCAATTTGCGAAAAAACTAGGCATCGTATTTACGAAGCAAGAAATGTTCAACGGATCATTCGTAGAAACGAAACCGAAAGCACCAAAGAAAAAGAAACCAGCATTTACTGGGAAGAAAAAGCCTAGATAAATAATGGGGAAGGCGTAACTATTTGTAGTTACGTCTTTTTTTATTTGCAATTGAATAATACAAGGAGGTTTATTAATGGTTATTAAAATGTATCTATCATCATTTTTTAAATCAACATATGTAAAAGGAAGTAATATAAAAAAAGTCGAATATTAAATTGATGCGAAATAATAAAAAGAAGGTACATATATGGATAGGAAATTAGGAATGTTTTTGAATACGAAACATATTGAAGTAAACGAAGGAATACAAAAAGCAAGGGAATGGGATTTAGAATATATTCAATTATATGCTATGAATAAAAACTTCAACTTAGCTAATATTCCAGTGGTAGAATGGACTGCTTTAAAGAAAAGCTTATCTTTTAATGGAATAAAGATTCCATCATTAGCAATTAGTTTTGGAGAAAATGGAATTACAGGAACAGAAGTTGACAGTGCAATAGATCAGATTAAATATATTACTGACAGAGGTTTGGATCTGGGAGCAAAGATAATAACAGCTCATATTGGGAAAGTTCCAGATGATGAAAAAAGTGAGTACTATGATAAAATGATACGGGTTTGTTATGAGATAGGGGAATTAGCATTCAAACTTGGGGGAGTCTTTGCTATTGAGACGGGATCTGAAAAAACAATAGTATTAAAACAATTTTTAGAAACTGTAAACTCGAAAGGACTAGCTGTTAACTTTGACCCAGCAAATTTAATAAGTGATGTAAATGAAAATCCGGAAGAAAGTTTATTACTATTAAAAGATTATATAGTACAAACTCATATTAAAGATTGTAAAGAAGTGAAAAGCGATCGTTCAAGTAAGTATATAGAAGTAGCAGTAGGAAATGGTGAAGTGGATTTCGATATATTTTTCAAAGTATTAGATGAAATTGGATTCGACGGATATAACATGATTGAAAGAAATGATTATTTTGACGAACTGGATGGGATGAGTCAGTCGATAAATTTTGCAAAGAAGTACATACCAACTCAAAAGGAATAACGATAGCACCTGTGGAAACCTACATAGAATATAAAAAACCATTAGGGGGAAATGAAATGATCCATAAAGTTGGACAAATTATGCTGTATGTAAATAATCAAGATGAGGCAGTAAATTTTTGGACGGAAAAGGTAGGGTTTCATGTAGTAGCAGAGGAAGATAACAAGCAAGGAATGAGATGGATTGAAATCGCTCCGACTAATGGTGCTGAAACGAGCATTATACTACATAATAAAGAAGTTATTTCGAAAATGAGCCCAGAATTAAATCTTGGTACACCGTCCTTAATGTTCTTCTCAGAAAATCTGGATCAATTATATGCAGATTTAAAAAATAAAAATGTTACTGTTGGAGAAATGGTAACTATGCCTTCTGGTAAAGTATTTAACTTTGCTGATAGCGAAGGGAATTATTTTGCGGTTATGGAAAAGAACAAATAGTAATATTACTATGTGAAAATCCCCCTCAAATATATTGAGGGGGATTACATGTTTGAAGTGGATTTTTCATTAGAGAATTGATTAATATAAAATACGCCTTTTTCAATGGCTGTCTCAATATAACCAACGATTTGGTCAAACGTAAACACTTGTAAGTCTTCATGCAAATTTTGCTCCGGATACAACATATCTTCAAAAAGATACTTTCGAAAAGAAAAAACGTTTTCTTTAGAAACTTCTTCAATATCCATGATGTGAGCCTCTTGGTTGAGAAGAGAGAAGAGTTGCTGTTCTGTATCGTAATGATGAAGCAACTTTGCATTTAATAATTTAAAATCGTTATAGTACAGGGGTGCGATCGTTTCGTCATTTTCGATTCTATTTTTTAGCCAAGGTAGAAAAAAGCCGCTTAGCCAATTGTCATCGGCAATGAGATGGGTGTAATAGCCTAAGAGAAAAGGGGAATCCATATGAGCTTTATATTTTTGAAAAAAAGAATTGAAATCTATCCTTCTCGTATAGTTTTTCGTTGTACCAGCGTAAAAGTGTGAAGTTCCTTTTTCTTCTGCTGAATGAACCGCATCAGGGGCTACACCTCCAAGTATGAAAGAAGTTTTATCTTGGATATATAGTTTTTCGGCAATCTTGATAGCGATAATAGCATGCATAATTCGTGATCCCATGAATGACACCTCGGTTTCAAGTATTCATTTCAGGAAGAGGACTGAACAGTTAGTATTACTTTCCCTGTACTTTTTCTACTTTCGACCCATTCATGTGCTTTCCCTGCATCTTGAAGCGGAAAAGATTTCGTTGCTTTTACTTTTAGACTGCCATCACGTAAATAACGGAAAACTTCATTTGCAGTTTCTTGGAGTAGTTCAGGACGTTTTTTTCGTGTAGTGCCAAAGCTAAAACCGAGTATAGAGCGACAACTTGCGTGTAAATCTTTCGTTTGGAAATTACCAATTTCACCGCTAGCATTACCGAAATGAATGAGGCGACCATAATAAGCGAGACAATTTAAACTTTTTTCTGAAACCGTTCCAGAAATAGAGTCTAAAATTACATCAACCCCTTCACCGTTTGTCAGTTCGTTGACTTTCTTTACAAAATCCTCATCTTGGTGACAAATAACATAATCAGCTCCAGCATTTAAAGCTATTTTTCTTTTTACTTCACTTCCGACAGTACCAATAACGGTTCCAGCCCCTAATCGTTTTGCAAGTTGAATAGCTGTTGTACCAATTCCGCCAGCCGCAGCATGAATGAGTACAGACTCGCCTTGTTGAAGCCTTGCAACATTTGCGAGTAAATTATAGCTTGTAAAAGATACAATCGGACAAGCAGCTGCAGTTTGAAAATCGACTTCATCAGGTAAAATGAAAGTAAGGTTTTCGTTTGCGACAACGTATTCTGCGTAAGATCCATTTTGAGGAAAAGCAATGACACGTTGTCCAGGATGAATATTTTTCACTTGAGAACCGACACGTTCTACAATACCAGCGGCATCTATCCCTGGTATAAAAGGTAGTGCTTTATTTCCTTTTTTACCATAACGGGATTTAATATCGGCGAAATTCACACTAGTAGCAACAACACGAATTAAAACTTGATCTTCTGAAATAGCGGGTATATCCACATCTGTATATTTCATCACTTCAGGACCACCGAACGACGTTACAACGATAGCTTTCATTATATGTCCTCCTAAATTTGACTATATAAATCATTTTAAATCGTCATTAGAAATTGGAAAATTATATAATAGTTATGTGTGATTATAAGTGAAGCTTATGAACTGATTGAATCATTATATTAATTTATATAAAAAATTTGAAAAATCGAACGAAATAGTAATTACTTGCCAATATATAGTGTAGGACAAAGGAGGGATGGTATGTGAAGGATGAAACAGTGTATACAAATTTAATCCAATTGACTTTATCAGGAAATAAAGAAGCGTATAGCGAATTGTATGATAAAACGATTCAAGAAGTATATAAAACAGCACATTTTTTAATTGAAGATAAAACAGATGTAGATGATGTCGTTCAAGAAATATACATACAACTATATGAATCGCTTCGTAAGTATGATAGTGAGAAGCCATTTCGTCCTTGGCTAATTGGACTTGCGATTAAACAAATTCACTCTTATAGAAGAAAGAGGTGGATGCGACTACGCATTATAAAAAAAGCAGAAGAGCAAAGAAAACCAGTACAAATTGATTTTTCTAACGATGTTGTAAGTAAAATATCAAACAAAAAACTAATTGAACTCATTCATAAATTACCGTATAAATTGAAACAAGTTATTATCTTAAGATACTTACACGATTATTCACAAGAAGAAGTAGCACAAATATTACATATTCCAATTGGTACTGTGAAATCTAGAATTCATTCGGCATTAAAGAAACTACGTCAAAAAGAGCAAGTAGAAGAAATCTTTTTAGGAGAGGTAGGGAATGTGAAATGAGTTTAGATTGTAGAGTTAGAGAATCTATACGAGAAGAAGCGAAGGGGATTGTTGCCCCGCCGGAGTTAAAAGAAAAAGTAATCGTTCAAATTAAAATGAATCAAGGAGGGCGTAAGAGAAAGAAACATCTTATTGCAGGAGTGCTTGCAGCAGCTCTTTTAATCCCGACGACTGGTTTTGCGTATCAATCTATTATGGCGGATGGTATATACGGATCTTTTGAGAATTTAAAAAAACATGCCGGAGCAATGACATTAGAAACGTATATGCGTTTTAATGCAAAATTATCAGAAGCGAAAGATGAAATGGGTACGAAGGAATATGAAGAGTTTACAAAAGAAATGAAAAAATTAACTAGTGCAAAGCTTGCGTACGGAGATTCGAACGGTAATATAGATTACGATCAATTATCACCAGCTAAAAAAGAGGAATTGAAAAAGGTAGTAATGGAGCTTCATCCGTATTTTGATAAATTAAATGGCCATAAATCTAGTAAAGAAGTACTAACTCCTGAAGAGTATGAACAATATATGGAGGCATTAATGTCATATCAAACTGTGTTAGTAAAAACGAAATCGAGTGGCGGGATAACAGTAGAAGAAGTACCTGAGGCGTACAAAGAAAGATTTATTAAAGCGGAGCAGTTTATGGAGTATGTAGATGAAAAGGTGAGATAAGTAAAAAAGCTCAAAGCTTTCTTTCGTTTAACTATTACATATTGAATATGTAAACAATAAAAAATGAGTATACAATCTACGTGATTGTATACTCATTTTATTATTACTTAAATTTCCTTACCGCATGAATAGCGACTCTTACAAGTAATATCGCACTTATAAATAAACCACCGTAACCAACGACACTTAAAAATTGATCATTTGGCTCTGTCGCACTGTTTGCTAAATGCAATACGCCTACCGAAATCCCACCAAATGCAGTTCCAATAAATGCAATGAGGAATTGTGAGATAAATGTAGTAATAAACGATGCATTTGTTTCGTCAGAGAAAAAGCCAACCTTAACGGATAGTTCTCCGTTTTCTAGTTTTGAACTTAAATCATCTAGTTTTCTAGGAATGCGTCGCATGGCAGGTAACATAGCGAGTAATTCGTTTGTTGCAGCTTCTTTTAAACTAGAATAATTGTTAACTGACATGAAACTAGCTGCATGATCTTTCGCAAAGCGTTTCGCTTCGTCCATTAAATTGAATTCGGGATTTAGTTGCAGCATCGTTCCTTCTAGCGTAATTAGAGAACGGAAAGCCCCTGCAACCATTGGATAAAATGCTAATTCAAACTCAGCGATTATTTGAAATAGCCCCTGAATGAATTCTTCAGAACCATTTGTAGAACCATACGTACTTTGGATTAATAATTGACTGATAGATTGTTCTAATTCCTCTTTATCAACATTTGGCTTCTTTTCAACTAATTGAAGCAGTCCATCAAGCAAGACATAAGAATTTTTGCGCTCAAAGCCGATAAGTAGTCGCTTGAATGCATCTTGTTGTAGTGTTCCTAATCGCCCGACGGAACCGAAATCAAGTAATGCAGGTGTGCCATCACGAAGAACATACACATTACCTGGATGAGGGTCTGCATGGAAAATACCTTTAAAGAAAATTTGCTCTAAAATACAATCAAAGAGTTGTCGTTGTACTTTTTTCGTATCAATTTGTAATTCATTTAATAATGCTGACCCACTTTTAACACTTACTCCATCTAAAAATTCAAGCACAAGTATTTTTGAATTACTGTATTCTTTATATACTTTCGGTATTTTTACTTTCGTTTCGCTATTTTTTAGTGAATCAGACACTTGTTCGAAGTTACGAGCCTCAATTTTGAAATCAATTTCTTCTTTCATTGCGATGGAGAAGCCATGTGCTAAATCAAGAAATCCGATATTTTTAGCCCAAGTTGATTTGTTGGAAATCCATAAAGAAAAATGAATTAAAATATCTAAGTCACGTTTAATTGTCTCAGAAATATTAGGACGTAGTAGTTTAACGACGACATCCTGGTCGTTTTCTTTCAACTTCGCTTTATGTACTTGGCCAATAGAGGCGGCAGCTAACGGTTCCATTTCAAAGGAGCTGAAAATTTCATCTTTTGGTATATGTAGTTCCTTTTTTAATATTTCTTCAACTTGTTTTTGTGATAAACGCGTTACATTTTCCTGAAGGTTTGATAACTCGTGAATAAAAGCAGGTGGTAATAAATCAGAGCGAGTTGATAAAACTTGTCCGAATTTAATAAATACACCGCCGCATTCTTCTAGTGTATTTCGAAGTGAAGTGGCGAGCTTACGATCTGCTTCTGGCGAGCGCTTTAAAGCTAAATATTTACCCATTCCGTGTTTTATTGCAATAGAAGAGACACGCATATATCTTTTTTGTCTACCAACCTTTGCGAAGAATTTTGAAATAGGATTTCGGCTTTCCGTTACTACGTCATCCATTTCGCCTCGTCTAATAGGATCAAATAATTCAAAAACTAGGTAACAAAGCATGGATACAATTAATGAGCTTCCTAGCCAAAAATATCTATCAACACCGACAACCGATTCATCTTGATAGCGTAAATATAAAAACCAATACAGAGCTGACGTAAGTGAAACACCTAAAGTTGCTGCACTTGCTTGTTTGAAAAGATTTAGTTTTGTACCAATTAGTCGACCACTAATAAAAGACATAATGATTGCTAGTAGAAAAAATTGAAAAAACATTGTATCATTCCTCCGAATTTTATTCGATAACTGTATTATACAGGAATATAATTATTCTAAAAACAAGCCAAGGAGGTACAATCCTTGACTTGCACGATTAAATAGAGCATTCAATTATATTTTTTCATCGTTGCATTGTCCTTTTGTATAAAACAATCTAATAGTGAATAACCAGCTATTAAACTAATTATCGTAACAAAAGTTGTATTTATAAGAATAACATTAGCTAAATAAGGTAGGTATTCGCCAAGTGGTGAGAAAAGTAGTGCTGGAGAAAAGGAAATTAATATTGTAGGCACTGTAATAGCGATAAACTTATCCGGTTGAAAACTCCAGTTTTGTTTACTTGTTTCGTGATTAATGGATTGAAGGAATCGTAATAAAATGCCGACCAAAAGAGGAAAGAGTGTAAAGTAGAATAATCTTGGATAAACGTTAAAGTTCACTTGCGCGTCTGTATCTAAATAAAATTGAATCTTCACTCCAACAAATAATAATAAGACGATAAATAATGTGAAGCAGAGGTATAGCATTACTCTTTGCATTATATTCCACCATCCTTTACTCAAAATATATTCAAAAAAAGAAGAGATATACAATAACTACTGTTGTATATCTCTTCTTTTACTGTTAGTTAATAGTGGAGTTTGCTTTTTCTTGCTTCGTGAAATAATCAATAATGCCCATCGCACTAATTTCTATATCTAGATGTAAAATGTTATAAACGGAATGATCTGCTGGAACGTTTAACTTTGTAAGATGAGAAGAGATTTTATCCATTAATAAAGTTTGTAAAGCTTTAGTCGCTTCATCGAAATCATTATACTGTTCAAAGACTTCCTTACCAGTATGAACGAAAATAGGTAGCCAATGTTCCAGTTGATTATATATTTCTGTAACATGAGAGGATGCGCCGTAATGACCGAAATAAATAGTATCTACATTCATGCTTTGAATGTGATTTTTAGAAGCAATCATCGCATCTGGTTGGAATTGTGAAGGGGACGTTGATGGTAGATATAACTCTACATC
Organism: Bacillus cereus group sp. BfR-BA-01382; assembly: GCF_022663475.1. Lineage (NCBI taxonomy): Bacteria > Bacillati > Bacillota > Bacilli > Caryophanales > Bacillaceae > Bacillus > Bacillus cereus group sp. BfR-BA-01382. Next base: position 28,694 of record NZ_JAKUFQ010000016.1, on the reverse strand, counting down.
AACGTCTGCGAGTTCTCTATAATAAATTCCAATTGTATCGCCAGTAAAAATCCCGTTTGTTAATGAATCGTGAATGCTAATATGGTGCTTCGCATGCCCTGGTGTATCATAAAATGTAAGGATGCGGTCTTCTGCAATTTTTAACGTATCACCATGTTGTACAATATGAACACGTTCTTCTTCAATTGGAAGAATTGGATCAAAGAGTTTATCGAAATCTTCTTTGTACACAGCTTTTGCACCTAAAATAAGTTTTGTTGGATCAATCATATGACGAGCACCACGAGAATGCACATATAACGTAGCATTTGGGCATTTTTCCATCATTAAACCAGCAGCACCGGCGTGATCTAAATGAACATGTGTAACGATAATGTTTTTAACTTCGTTTAAATCAATATGTAATTGTTGTAAGCCGTCTAAAATATACGGAAGAGAAGGGGCTGCACAAGTTTCAATTAAAGTAATATCGTCACCTAATAAAACGTACGTACCTGTTCGTTCATTATGCTGTAAATCGAAATCATCAATAAGATATAGGTGAGAAGATAATTGCTCTACTTTTTTCATATTTACCACTCCTTATATATTACATGTTTCTATTATACGCTAAAATAGAAAAAAGGCAGAAAACGAAAGCTCGTCTTCTGCCTTTTGTAATACTATTATTTCGTTTGTTGTTTATTAATAGACATAATGAACAGTCCAACAATCCCACCAACTAATGGAAGCATAATTTCTCCTGCTAAATTAAAGTAGGAGCTTAAGAATAAACCATTTACATCGATTACCCAGCCAGTAACATACAATAACATCATATATAGTACGAAATAAAACTCGCGATTTGAAATCGTTTCATGTTGTGCAGTTTTCATAATGAACACCATCCTTTTCTTTTATAATGGAATATAAACTGTCACATTTTGTTCACATTTCGATTGTAAAACTTTCCATCATAAAAGTCTAGTAGTTTGTGCCGAATTTTCGAACGGAAATAAAGCGCTATCATTATAGCGTATAAGTACGTAATAAGAGCTGTATATTCACGAATGTAGTATAGTATAAACATAGAATGATAGTGAAGAGAGGGGCAAAGACAATGACAGTTTATGATTTTTCAGCTAAAACAATTACAGGTGAAGAAAAATCGTTAAAAGATTACGAAGGAAAAGCACTTCTTATTGTAAATGTAGCTAGTAAATGTGGTTTCACACCGCAATATAAAGGATTACAAGAGGTGTATGATAAATATAAAGACCAAGGACTCGAAATACTCGGATTTCCTTGTAACCAATTCGGGGGACAAGAACCAGGTACAGAAGCGGACATTACTAGTTTTTGTGAATTAAACTACGGTGTAAACTTCCCAATGTTTGCAAAGGTTGATGTGAAAGGTGATAAGGCTCATCCTTTATATACATACATGACAGAACAAGCACCAGGTTTACTCGGTATGAAAGCAGTGAAATGGAATTTTACGAAGTTTTTAATCGGAAAAGACGGGAAAGTAGTAGGGCGTTTTGCGCCGCAGACGAATCCGGTAGATTTAGAGGTTGAGATTGAGAAGGTACTTGGAGAATAATTAGGAGTTTCACTTTATTAAAAAACGTCTCAAAGAACAATGTAGTTCTTTGAGACGTTTTCTTTAAACTCACATTTTCAAGATTAAATAACTGTATCAAAGCCATCTGATTTAGGTAGAGAACCTGCTTTTTTCATAAGCACTTCCCATAAGTGTACGGATGTCTTCCATTCTGCTGCAGCCTGCCCCTGTTGATACATAGCGTTCTCATAACTGGCAGTAAGTTGTTGCATATCGGCCGATTTGTAAAGTGTATCGATATGGAGAGCGTATTCTCGGAATGTTTGACTTTCACCCCGTGGTATGCCAATTCTCGCAAATTGTTTTAAAAGTGCACCGTAAGCTTTTTGATAAACAGCATCATCTTTTCGGTATCTATAGAAATGAATAATAAGAAATGTCATCCATTTCATTCTAGTGATAAAGAGAATGTATCCCATAATACTAATTAGTATCGTAGAGAGGAATACGTACCACCAAGAAAAACTAGTTTTAGAATTTGTGACCTTTTTAGTAGAAGCTTCTTCTGTATGTTCTATTAAACTTTTAAGTTTTGCTTCATTATTTCGTTGGTGTATTTGCTCGTTATTAGAATTATTTGCTTCGCTATTTTGTGAAATAGGAGCAGGCGTATTATTTATAAAATTATAGGGATTGGTAAATCCTTTTGTTGGTTCGAATGGAATCCATCCGTATCCTGGGAAATATACTTCGACCCAAGAGTGTGCGTTATCGTTCGTGATTGTATAAACATCCGCACCTTCTGCAGAGGCAAGTGTATTGTCAAGAGTTCCTTCTGTATAGCCTTTTACCCAGCGAGCAGGAATCCCGGCAGAACGAAGTAGTACAATCATAGACGTCGAAAAATTATTACAGTAGCCGCTTTTTGTATCGAAAAGGAATTGATCTACATAATCTTGGCTTTTGGCAGGAAATAAGACATTCGTTGATTCGTATGTAAAAGAGTTGTCTGTGAAGTAATTTTCAATAGCTAATACTTTATCATATCGGTTGTCTTTATCATTTGTAAGATTGGCAGCCAAGTCTTTTACGCGCTGTGGTAATGACTCGGGAAGTTGTGTGTACTTTGTCATAAAATAAGGATTTGTTTCTTGACCTTCATTTGTTTTTACAGCTTTCAAGTTTTCTATGGAAAACTCAGGGATCTCATATGTTACTTTATACGAATGTAAAGTAGTAGAAGAGTCTCCATTCATTGTATAAATTTTTTCTGAAAACGAGTTAACACTGTATGATACATCAGAAGAAGCCTCAACTGATACTAATCCTGCTGGATAGGTAAGGTGAGGATAACTTTTTAGCATGGTAATTGTTGCCTCAGTCGTTTCCGTTTTTGTATTTTGTTCGTACCAGCTTACGACGTCGTTTTTATTTTTAAAAGAAACCTTTTTCGGATTTTCAGAAATTTCCCAGCCTTTTCCTGTATAAAAATCTTTTGTTTCTACTCGCCAATATTGTTTGTTTTGCGTTCGTGCTGTGAAAATAATTGTAGGATCCGCCTTAAAAGGACCACCTAATCGCGAGTCATCTAAACCATACCCAATTGTAGAAACTTTTTGTTCTTTACTTGCTTCAGATGTGTTGAATTTTAAAAAATCCATTGGGTTTGGCCATTGAGGGCCAAATTTTGGAGCAAAGTATGCGATGGTTGCTAATAATACAATAAATATTGTAAGTGGTCTAAGTAATTTTGAGATTTCCCTAGCATAATTTTGTAAGTGTTCGCGCTCTTTTATTCGTTCTACTTGAAGAAGACTAAGCATAAAAAAGCCGATGACAACAGTACGAATAATAGCGTAGTTTGCATTGTATAAATGTAAGTTATGAAAAGTTGTGATATAAATAATAGTCAATACAAGAAATAAAAAACCACGTTTTTTATGAATAATCCAAAATGAAGTGAAAGAACTCAAAAACCAAAATGAGAGAAAAAATAAAACCGTCGGAAAAACTGGAGAAATATCTAGTAAATTCCCTTGGAAAAATAGGGAGGAATTTCGAGACATATCAGAAAAGAGTGTTGTTAGCCAAGATGGATTTATAAAAGCATTTTTATAATATAGGGAATGAATGATAAATAGGACTGTGACAATTTTTATTGGAATCTGCCACCTCGTTTGAAAAAAAGAGAGAGCGAAGCAAATTCCTATAAATGTTACGAAAATATCTAATCTACCTACATTTGTAATACCTATAAGAGGTCTTATCCATTCTAGTAAAAGAAGAAATACACATGCATGCATGAAGAATTTGTTCGTATCCCACTTGTATTTTGCTTGTAATGTTATCATTTGCTCACCTCAAAAAACACGTTTGTATACCGGTTTTCATAAACCGTGTTTACAAATATTTGTCGTTTTTTTAGAGTCTCTAATATACTGAGTTCTCGGTGTGAAAGTTGATTCGCTTTTTCTTTCACGACAAAAATCATACATTTTCTATTTCTTATAGCAGCACAATCAGCCGCCTTTTGAATATCGGGAGAAAGATTACTTGTCACGAGTATAACCGTGACGGGCTCATAAATTTTTCTTAGTTCTATTTCTACACTCTGGGAGAGCGGGAATACACTGTCTGCTTGTACTTTTGCTAAATGACAAAGGATTTGTTGTAACTGCGTATCTCCATTATCTAAAGGGAAAATAGTTTGTTCTTTTCCGATAGACACGAATGATGCTGGTGAATTTTGTTTCAAGACAGCCCTTACGATAGAGGCAGTAAATGTGACGACTGATTCGAATAGAGGAGACTCGGTTCTGTCTATGAATATCATGATATTATGGCTGCGCTGTTGTTCAAACTCTTTTGTCATAATATTGTTTGTTCGTGCAGTTGCTTTCCAATCAATCCATGAAAAGCGATCTCCAGGTTTATAGTCTCTGACACCGACAGAGATTGTAGAGTCTTTTGCAGAATTTATATTTGCTGAAAGCGCTCCTTGTTCGAAATGATTTTCCAATTGTCGATACGCTATATCTACATACTGGGGATAGACTAAAAATGTATCTGGAACTGAAAAAGTTACTTCTTTCTCCATCATGCCGAATAAATCGCCAGTTTTGACACGAACGCTTGAAAAAGTGTGCTCGCCTCTAGGGATTGTGTCAATAACATATTGAAACGAAATATTTCGTTTCAATCCTGGGAAGAGTACTACCTTATTCATCTTTGTTTGTTTACAACTTATAAATTGTGGTGGCAGTTCATCTTCTATAACTAAATAAAGTAAGGGAAAAGGAAATTTTCTTTTTATTGTAATCGTGCTTACAAATTGTTCTCCTACTACATATCCATTTTGGTTTGTTGTTCGTTTTACTTCAGCGTCCCGTAAAGCGTAGAAGGGGAGTAGTAGTGAATAAAGAGCAATGGGAATTGTGCTGTAAAATAAAAACCAACTTACAAACCCTCCTTGAAACATAGCGTACACAAATGTTAAGACTAGGCATAAAGGGAGTAGCAATAACTTCATAACGTGATATAGCGCTCGCAGCATTTGTTTCATCAAGGGTTCATCGTCCTTTGAGTCGGCACGGTAGTTCGTGCAACGATTTTTGCGATAACTTGTTCTCCTGTTATCCCTTCAAATTTTGCTTCCATTTTTAGAATGAGCCTATGCGCTAAAACGTAAGGAGCTAAAAATTTAACATCGTCTGGAATAACATAATTTCTGCCATGGATAAATGCATAAGCTTGTGAAGCTTTCATTAAAGCAATTGAGCCACGTGGACTTGCTCCTAGCTGTATAGAGCTATACGTACGAGTCTGATTAACAAGCTTTACAATGTAATGCTTAATTGCTTTGTCCATACTTACTACCCGTACGCTTTGTTGTAAATAAAGTAATTCTTCTATTGTAGTAATGGCCTGTAATTGAGAGAGTGGATTTGTTTTTTCCATCCGGTTTAAAATTTCAAATTCTTCTTCTGGTGTAGGATATCCCATTTTTAGTTTCAATAAGAAACGATCGAGCTGAGCTTCTGGTAGAGAATATGTTCCTTCATATTCGACCGGATTTTGTGTAGCCATGACAAAGAACGGCTTTGGTAAAGGCCTTGTAATGCCATCTATTGTAATATTGCCTTCTTCCATACATTCAAGTAAAGCAGATTGTGTCTTAGGAGATGTACGATTAATTTCATCAGCAAGTACAAAATTCCCCATAATTGGTCCAGGCTTGAACTCAAATTGGAGCTCTTTCGGATTATAAATAGAAACTCCTGTTACATCTGATGGCAGTAAATCAGGTGTAAATTGAATTCGCTTGTAATCCGCATCAATGGATTTAGAAAGAGCACGTACTAGCATTGTTTTGCCGACACCAGGAACATCTTCTAATAGCACATGACCTTCAGCTAAGAGAGCTGTCAAAGCTAAGATTGTTTCTTTTCGTTTTCCGACCATTATTTTTTCAATATTATTGATTATTTTTTCTACAGTGGGATGTAATGAATCAAGCTGGGGCATCGTAATCCTCCTAATTTTATTATCGTTTTCTAATCTATTTAGTGGACAAATTTATAATTATATTTGCAGGTAGTAAAAATTTTGTCATTAATTCTAAGAATATTCAGAATATTTATTTCGATTACATCTAGTATAATTGTTTCCGTAACTAAGGGCAATACAGTAAATAATGATTTGTAGTTTTATGTAAAATATGTCTGGATATAAAATAGTATTGTTAAAGAAAAAATTCCTTATATACAATTTCTAAACTCTTTCTTATGGCAGTTTTGAAATAATATCAAAACTCTTTTTTATATATTTATAAAGAAAAACGTAGGAATTTCTCCTGCGTTTTTCTTTTGCAAAATAGTCGATACCTCAAAATACCATTCTCCTAATAATCACGATTAATCATAACCCTTCAAAACGGAATAAAAGATTTTCTCACAAACTTATTTTCTACTGAATTTTTGACAATCTCTTGAACTGTGCGAAATGTCACATCTGTATTTTACAACCTCTCTTATAGTAAGGGTATGTAAGAGAGACGTATTAAAGGAGTGAACAGTATGAAGAAGAAACCTTCAGCACTAATGAGACGTTTAAAATATTTTTCACCAATAGATCGTTATAACGATAATCATACTCAAGAAACATATGAAGATCGTGAATGGGAGAATGTGTACAGAAAGCGTTGGCAGCATGATAAAGTAATTCGTTCTACACATGGTGTGAACTGTACTGGTTCATGTAGCTGGAATATATATGTGAAAGATGGAATCGTAACTTGGGAAGGACAGGAGCTTAACTATCCAACTACAGGTCCAGATATGCCTGATTTTGAACCACGAGGATGTCCGCGTGGAGCGAGTTTTTCTTGGTATATTTATAGTCCACTTCGTGTGAAATATCCGTATGTACGTGGTGTTCTTTGGAGTATGTGGCAAGAGGAATTACAAAATAACAAGTCACCACTAGATGCTTGGAAAAGCATTGTGGAAAACCCTGAAAAAGCACGCAAGTATAAGCAGGCACGTGGTAAAGGGGGATTCATTCGTGCGAATTGGGATGAAGTGTTACAACTTGTTTCTACTTCATTACTCTACACAGTAATGAAATACGGTCCAGACCGAAATGTTGGTTTTTCACCAATTCCAGCTATGTCGATGTTAAGTCATGCTGCTGGTAGTCGTTTTATGCAACTTATGGGCGGGCCAATGCTTAGTTTCTATGATTGGTACGCAGATTTACCACCAGCTTCTCCTCAAATTTGGGGCGATCAAACAGATGTACCAGAAAGTAGTGACTGGTATAACTCTGGTTACATTATGACATGGGGTTCAAATGTACCGATGACGAGAACACCAGATGCTCACTTTTTAGCAGAGGTTCGATATAAAGGAACGAAAGTCGTTTCTGTCAGTCCTGACTTCGCTGAATCTACAAAGTTTGCCGATGATTGGATTAGTGTAAAACAAGGTACAGATGGTGCACTTGCGATGGCAATGGGGCATGTGATCTTACAAGAGTTTTACGTAGATAATCAAGTGGAATATTTCACAAAGTATGCGAAGCAATATACTGATTTTCCTTTCTTTGTCACATTGAAACAAAAAGGAGATCAATTCGTTGCTGATCGTTTCTTAAACGCTTCTGATATTGGACGCGAAACGAAGTTAGGAGAATGGAAGCCTGTTCTTTGGAACGAGAATACGAATGATTTTGCAACACCTCAAGGCACAATGGGCTCACGTTGGGATAACGAAAAGAAATGGAACTTGCGTTTAGAAGATGAAGAAACAGGTGAAAAGATTGACCCACGTCTTTCTTTACTTGGAATGGAAGAATCGATTGGAACTGTACAAATTCCGTACTTCTCTGATGATGGAAACAAAGTATTAGAACGTACAATTCCAGTGAAAAAGGTTATGACAGAAGAAGGCGAAGTGTTCGTTACAACTGTATACGACTTAACGTTAGCAAATTACGGCGTGAACCGAGGGCTTGGCGGACAAGAGCCGAAAGACTTCAATGATGATGTACCGTTTACACCTGCATGGCAAGAGAAAATGACAGGAGTGAAACGAGAACTAATTATTCAAATCGCTCGTGAGTTCGCACAAAATGCCGTTGATACAAATGGTCGCTCGATGATTATTGTTGGAGCTGGTATTAACCATTGGTTTAATTCTGATACGATTTATCGCGCAGTTTTAAATCTTGTTCTTCTAGTTGGAGCACAAGGAGTAAACGGCGGGGGATGGGCGCATTATGTTGGGCAAGAAAAATTACGACCAGCAGAAGGATGGCAAACAATCGCGATGGCAAAAGATTGGCAAGGGCCACCGAAATTACAAAATGGTACATCTTTCTTCTATTTCGTAACAGATCAATGGCGCTATGAAGATACACCGGTTGGACATCTAGCATCACCAGTAGAAGGCAACTCTCGTTATCAACATCACGGTGATTACAACGTATTAGCGGCACGACTTGGCTGGCTACCTTCGTATCCGACATTCGAGAAAAATGGGATTGAATTATATAAAGAAGCTGTTGCTGCTGGTGCAACAACGCAAGAAGAAATCGGAAAATATGTTGCACAAAGATTAAAAGAAAAAGAACTAAAATTTGCGATTGAAGATCCAGATAACAAAAACAACTTCCCGCGCAACTTATTCGTATGGCGTGCGAACTTAATTTCAAGTTCTGGTAAAGGACACGAATATTTCTTAAAACATTTATTAGGTACAACAAACGGGTTAATGAATGACGATAGTGATTCATTACGACCAGAAGAAATTAAATGGCATGAAGAAGCACCAGAAGGGAAGTTAGATTTACTCATTAACTTAGATTTCCGTATGGCTGGAACAGCGCTTTATTCTGATATCGTCTTACCTGCTTCAACTTGGTACGAAAAACATGATTTAAGTAGTACAGATATGCATCCATTTGTGCATCCATTTAATCCAGCAATCGGTTCACCGTGGGAAGCGCGCTCTGACTGGGATATTTTCACTTCACTTTCTAAAGCTGTGTCAGATTTAGCGAAGAAAATTGATCTTGAACCAATGAAAGAAGTTGTTGCAACGCCACTTCTTCACGATACACCGCAAGAATTAGCGCAACCACTTGGCAAGATTAAAGATTGGAGCAAAGGTGAGTGTGAGCCAATACCAGGTAAAACAATGCCACAAATTCATGTTGTTGAAAGAGATTATAAAACAATTTATGACAAAATGACTTCGTTAGGACCAAATGCGGGAAAACAACCGATTGGTACGAAAGGGATTTCTTGGTCCGCAGAAAAAGAGTATGAGCAATTAAAGAGTCGATTAGGAGTTGTTCGAACGGATTCTATTGCAAAAGGTTGCCCAGACATAAAAGAAGCAATCAATGCTGCTGAAGCGGTATTAACACTTTCTTCTACAACAAATGGTCATATGGCTGTAAAAGCATGGGAAGCACTTGAAAAACAAACGGATTTAAAATTACGTGATTTAGCAGAAGAACGTGAAGAAGAATGCTTCACATTTGAACAAATTACAGCGCAGCCAAAAACAGTAATTACTTCTCCGGCCTTTACAGGTTCTGAAAAAGGTGGACGTCGTTACTCACCGTTTACAACAAATGTGGAACGCCTCATCCCTTGGAGAACAATCACTGGACGACAATCTTTCTACTTAGATCATGACATGATGAAAGAATTTGGTGAAACGATGGCAACGTTTAAACCGATTCTGCAACATAAACCGTTCCGTAAATCACGACCTGAAGTAGAAGGAAAAGAGATTACGTTAAATTATTTAACGCCGCATAATAAGTGGTCCATTCATAGTATGTATTTCGATTCATTACCGATGTTAACGCTGTTTAGAGGTGGTCCAACTGTTTGGATGAATAAAGAGGATGCTGAAGAAGCTGGTGTAGCAGATAATGATTGGATTGAGTGCTTTAATCGTAACGGTGTTGTTGTAGCCCGTGCTGTTGTAACGCATCGTATACCGAGAGGAATGGCGTTTATGCACCATGCACAAGATCGTCACATTAACGTACCTGGTACGAAATTAACAAGTAACCGCGGGGGAACGCATAATAGTCCAACTCGAATTCACGTAAAACCGACACATATGATTGGTGGATATGGTCAATTAAGTTATGGATTTAACTATTACGGCCCGACTGGGAACCAGCGTGACTTAAACGTTGTAATTCGCAAACTGAAGGAGGTAGATTGGCTTGAAGATTAAAGCACAAGTCGGAATGATAATGAATCTAGATAAATGCATCGGCTGCCATACTTGTAGCGTAACGTGCAAAAACATCTGGACAAATCGTCCAGGTGCTGAATATATGTACTTCAATAACGTAGAAACGAAGCCTGGAATTGGTTATCCGAAACAATGGGAAGATCAGGAGAAATATAAAGGCGGTTGGGAATTGAAAAATGGTGAAATTCAGCTGAAATCTGGTTCGAAAATGAAACGTCTTATGAACATTTTCCACAATCCAGATCAATCAACAATTGATGATTATTTTGAACCTTGGAATTATGATTATGAAACGTTAACAAATAGTCCGCAACGTAAGCATCAACCAGTTGCTCGTCCGAAATCAGCAATTACAGGCGAATTTATCGACAAAATTGAATGGGGTCCAAACTGGGAAGATGATTTAGCAGGCGGACATATAACAGGATTGCAAGATTCGAACGTAAAGAAAATGGAAGAAGAAATTAAAACAGATTTTGAAAACGTCTTTATGATGTATTTACCACGCATATGCGAACATTGTATGAATCCCTCGTGCGTATCATCTTGTCCATCTGGTGCGATGTATAAACGTGAAGAAGATGGGATTGTTCTTGTCGATCAAAATGCATGTCGCGCATGGAGATTCTGCGTATCATCTTGTCCATATAAAAAAGTGTATTTTAACTGGCAAACGAATAAAGCTGAAAAATGTACAATGTGTTTCCCACGTATTGAAGCGGGTATGCCAACGATTTGTTCGGAAACATGTGTAGGACGTATTCGGTATATTGGGGTAATGCTATATGACGCTGACAAAGTAAAAGAAGCAGCTTCTGTTGAAGACGAAAAAGATTTATATGAATCTCAGCTTACTGTTTTTCTAGATCCAAATGATCCAGAAGTGGCAGCTGAAGCGAAAAAACAAGGAATTCCTGAAGAATGGATTAAAGCGGCGCAACAATCGCCAATTTATAAAATGATTATCGATTGGAAAATTGCTCTACCTCTTCACCCAGAGTATCGTACAATGCCAATGGTTTGGTATATCCCGCCGCTTAGCCCGATTATGAATATGGTGGAGGGAAAAGGTAGTAACTGGCAAGCAGAAGAGATTTTCCCTGCTATTGATAATATGCGTATTCCAATTCAATATTTAGCGAATTTACTCACTGCGGGGGATGAATCACACATTCGTCTTACATTGAAGAAAATGGCTGTTATGCGAACGCATATGAGAGCACTTCAAATTAATAAAGAGCCAAATGAAGCTGTATTAAAAGAACTTGGTTTAACGAAACAGGATGTAGAAGATATGTATCGTCTTCTTGCTATCGCGAAATATAAAGATCGCTTCGTTATTCCGACATCTCACCGTGAACAAGTGGCAGATTTATATAGCGAACAAGGAAGCTGTGGTTTATCATTCACAGGTGGTCCAGGCTCTTGTATGACAATTTCTTAAATAAAGGGGGCAGAAAATTATGAAACAAAGTTTACAAACAGCTTTTTCTTGTTCTTCTTTTCTTCTCTCCTATCCTGAACTAGGGTGGAGAGAAGCTTTAACTGAATTGCAAGAAGAGGTTGAAACAATAGAACAAGAAGACGTTAAAGCGTCACTTACAGGCTTTATAAAGCAAGCGCTAGATAAAACGAATGATCAATTCATTGATAGTTACGTATATACATTCGATTTTGGGAAGAAAACAAATATGTATCTTACTTATATGAACACTGGTGAACAAAGAGAAAGAGGTATTGAATTACTAGAGTTAAAACAACATTATAAAAAATCAGGTTTTAGCGTAACAGATAAAGAACTACCTGACTATTTACCACTTTTACTTGAGTTTTTTGCAAATGCAAATGAGCAAGACAGTGAACCAATTATGAGTAAATACACGGAAAATATACAAGCATTACATGTTCAATTAAAAGAAGCGGGTAGTATGTATGAACCAATTCTTGCGTCTGTGCTACTCGCTATCGAAACATGGGGTGTACAGACAAATTAGAAAGGAGCGTTGTCAAAATGATGGATCAATTTCTTTGGGTATTGTTTCCCTATATCATTTTTGCGATCTTTATCGGTGGACATATTTTTAGATACAACTATGATCAATTTGGATGGACATCAAAATCTAGTGAACTATTAGAAAAGAAGATGCTCCGGGTCGGAAGTCTATTATTCCACTTTGGGATCATGTTCGTAATTGGCGGCCATGTTATGGGGATTTTAATTCCAGAAGCTGTATATCGTTCAATAGGTATTTCTGAGCATATGTATCATGTAGTAGCAATTAGTTTTGGGCTTCCGGCAGGTATTGCTTCTATTATCGGTTTAATTATATTAACGTACCGCCGTGTAACAGTAAAGCGTATCATTGCAACGAGTACAAAGGGAGATTATATTGCGCTTATTTTATTACTTATCGTAATGCTAGCAGGACTTTCTTCAACATTTTTAAATATAGATTCAAAAGGATTTGATTATCGTACAACGATTGGCCCTTGGTTCCGAAGTCTCTTTATTCTCCAACCGAAAGTTGAATATATGATGGAAGTACCAGTATGGTTTAAAATTCATATTCTTGCAGGAATGGGTTTATTCGCAGTATGGCCATTTACAAGACTTGTACATGTATTTAGTGCCCCAATTAAATATGTAAGCCGTAGTTATGTAATTTACAGAAGACGTATTCCTAATGAGTTGAAAAAATAATACTGCTGTAAACGGATAGGAGCTAATGGTTAAAACGAAACGAGGTCTAATATGGAAGGCCTCGTTTTTGTTTATATAGGGAATAACCGTTAATAAGTAGCTTAAATTGAAAAAAGATTAGCATCTAAATAAAATGCTAATCAATGCTACAAACAGAGGCAGAGCAATCTTCACAAGCAATTTCACATTTTAAAAATTGTAAATCGTGGATTGTAATCTTTCCTTTATGAATAGAAATTGTACCTTGCTTTTTTAATTCATTTAACATTCGATTTACACTTTCACGTGAAGTTGCACAGAAATTAGCAAGTTCTTGATTCGTTAATGGTAAATCGATGAGAATCCCATTTTCTTTTAATACACCGTAACTATTTGTCATTCGTATAAGAGTAGAATACAGGGCACCTTTTTTGCCGTGTAATACTAAATCTCGGAACTTCGTTTGCATTCTTCTTAAATGTTCACTAATCCATTTCATAAATTCAAATACAAGTGCGGGTTTTTGGAGCAATGCTTTTTCTAAGGTTTCACGCTTTATAACCCCTACTTCAACATCTTCAAGGCATTTTGAATTTAATAAATACTTCGCATTGTCCGTGAATAATGTTAATTCTCCAATAATGTCGTATGCCGAACAAATACGGAGTGTTAATTCTTGCCCGTCAGCACTTAATTTACTAATTTGTACTTTTCCTGAGTGGATGATATAGAGCTCTGTTGCCTCCATACCTTCTTGAAAAATAAAACTACCTTTTTTAATTTGCATTTTATATTCAACAGATGCAAGTAATTCTTTTAAATCTTGAGATAATGTCATACTGTTTGCCACAGTGATCACCTTTCTTCTTATAAGCAATACATTTCCTATTTTGAGTGTAAGTATGATGAAAATGCAAGAGCTATTTTAAAAATACATTGAAATTTCAATGACCGTAAGGGGGAAGTGATTTTCAATTTTTAGTTTGAAAAATTCAATAGACAAAGTGGATGAGATTAAAGATGTGAACAAAATTCGAACGGATTTGTGAAGAATTTTTGAATGGGGAAAGTAATGTGAGAAAAGTCACATTGAATATGTAGCTTCTTTTTTATAATGAAGGCAAATAAAAAAATGAAAGCTTACTAAGGATTACAGCAGAAAAGAAGGGATATAGATGCACGAGAACATGAAAGATTCTTTAGAACGGCCACTTCAAGATTTACGTATTTCAGTTATTGATCGTTGTAATTTTAGGTGTACATACTGTATGCCTGCTGAAGTGTTCGGACCTGATTACGCTTTTTTACAGGAAGAGCTTTTATTAACGTTTGATGAAATAGAAAGATTAGCGAGATTATTTATAAGTCTGGGAGTCAATAAAATTAGGCTTACTGGCGGTGAACCGTTATTGCGTAAAGACTTACCGATGTTAATTGCAAGACTTGCAAAGCTAGAAGGCTTAAAAGATATTGGACTCACAACAAACGGTATTCATTTAGCAAAACAAGCAAAGGCGTTAAAAGAAGCGGGATTAAAACGTGTAAATATTAGTTTAGATGCGATAGAGGATTATGTCTTCAAAAAAATTAATGGACGAAATGTAAATACAAAACCTGTACTGAAAGGAATTGAAGCAGCAAAGGCTGCTGGATTAGAAGTAAAGGTAAATATGGTCGTAAAAAAAGGAATGAATGATAGTCAAATTCTTCGTATGGCTCGTTATTTTAAAGAACAAGACATTCAGCTCCGTTTTATAGAGTTTATGGATGTGGGCAGTACAAACGACTGGAACTTTGAACAAGTTATTACGAAGGAACAATTAATAGAGAAGATTAATCGCGTATATCCAGTTGAGCCCGCTCAGCCTCGTTACTTTGGAGAAGTTGCGAAATTGTATCGATATGTAGGGAGCGATGCAGAAGTTGGGTTTATTACTTCAGTATCTGAGTCATTTTGTTCTTCTTGTACGAGAGCTCGTATCTCGGCAGACGGCAAGTTTTTCACGTGTCTATTTGGAACGAAAGGAACGGATTTGCGAACGCTTCTTCGAGGAAATATTTCTGATGCATCACTATTAAAAATTTTACAACATACATGGCGATATAGAACAGATCGATATTCAGATGAAAGAACGGCGGAAAGTACAAATCAACGTCCAAAAGTTGAAATGTCCTACATTGGCGGATAGTGAGAGGAGGATTCCCTATGCAAGAGCGATATGCAAGGCAAATATTGTTTTCTGGAATTGGTGAAATAGGACAAAGAAAAATAAGAGAAAAGCATGTGCTCCTAATTGGTGCAGGTGCATTAGGAGCTGCGAATGCAGAAACACTCGTTAGGATGGGAATTGGGAAATTGACAATCGCTGACCGTGACTACGTGGAATGGAGTAATTTACAGCGGCAACAGTTATACATAGAAGAAGATGCGCAGCAATGCAAACCGAAAGCAATTGCAGCGGCAGAACATGTAAGGAAGATTAATTCTGAAGTAAAAATTGTACCAGTTGTAACGGATGTCACAATGCAAGAAATAGAAGAGTTAACAAAAGAAGTGGATCTCATCATAGATGCGACTGACAATTTCGATACGCGCCTACTTATAAATGACATTTCACAAAAAGAAAATATACCTTGGATATATGGTGGATGCATTGGAAGTTACGGTGTAACGTATACAATTCTTCCTGGGAAAACACCATGTTTTCGCTGTCTAATGGATCATCCTATGGGCGGTGCAACATGCGATACAGCCGAAATCATTCAGCCAGCTGTACAAATGGTCGTTGCTCACCAAGTAACAGAGGCGATGAAAATATTGGTGGATGATTATGAGTCGTTAAGAGGAACGATGTTATCATTTGATATTTGGAACAATCAATATCTTTCATTAAAAGTAAATAGACAGAAAAAAAGTACATGTCCATCTTGTGGGAAATCACGAACGTATCCAAGTCTAGCATTTGAAGCGCAGATGAAAACGGAAGTGCTATGCGGACGGAATACAGTTCAAATCCGTTCAGGAATAAAGAGAGATCTTAATTTAAACGAAATTCAAAAACGATTACAAAAAAGTGTACATGTCCAAAAAACGCCTTACTTACTATCATTTCTAATTGATGAATATCGTTTCGTTTTATTTACAGACGGTAGGGCATTTATTCATGGAACAAATGATGTGAAAATAGCAAAACGATTATACGCAAAATATATAGGATGAACAGAAAGAGCGTTGCCCCTTATTAAAACGAGGTGAAAAAGAATGTTAGAAAAACGTATACCAATTCCGGTGGCAGAAGCAGTGGCACGTGTAATGAAATACGCTCATCAAGGTGAAATAGAAAAGGTTTCTCTTATAGAAAGTTACGGAAGAATTCTTGGAGAAGATGTTATTGCAGATCATGATGTCCCTCACTTTGATCGCTCTCCATACGACGGGTTTGCGATTCGAGCAGAAGATACAAAAGAAGCGAGTAGTAGTAACCCCATTCAGTTTGAAGTGATTGGCGAAATTGGAGCAGGTTTTGTTTTTCCAGAAGAAGTGAAACCATTTCAAACTGTCCGTATTATGACAGGTGCCGCAATTCCAGCCGGATGTAATGCAGTTGTTATGTTAGAGCTAACTGAAGGATTTGAAGAAAGTGAAAAGACTTATATGAAATTGAAACGCTCCTTTATTGCTGGGGATAACATTTCTTTTAAAGGTGAAGATGTAAAACAAAATACCATCCTTGTGAAAAAAGGGACTGTTATTAACCCTGAAGTAGTGGCGCTTCTTTCTACGTTTGGTTATAGTACCGTTTACGTTGTAAAACAGCCGGTTATCGGAATTGTAACGACAGGAAGCGAACTGCTTGAAGTACATGAACAATTAAAGCCAGGGAAGATTCGAAATAGTAACTCCTATATGATAGCTGCTCAAGTTGAACGAGCGGGCGGAGTTGTACAGTATTATGGACAATTCGCTGACGATTTTGAGACGTGTTATAACACTGTGAAAAAAGCGATAAAAGAAGTTGATATTTTAATTACAACTGGTGGCGTTTCGGTAGGAGACTATGACTATTTACCTGCTATTTATGAGGAATTACGAGCTAATGTGCTTTTCAACAAAATAGCGATGCGACCAGGAAGTGTGACAACTGTAGCTGAGCTAGAAGGAAAACTATTATTTGGTCTATCTGGTAATCCTTCAGCTTGTTATGTCGGTTGTGAATTATATGTTCGGCCAGTCATTGGAACATATTTGCATAGAAAAGATTCGCACGTATATCGTACAGAGGCAATATTACAGAAAGACTTTCTGAAAGCAAACCCATTTACTCGTTTTGTACGAGGGAAAGTGGAAATTGTAGATGGAACATTGCAAGCTACACCAGTTGGTTTAGACAAATCTAGTGCAATTTCTTCACTTGCAGGGGCGAATGCATGTATCGTCCTGCCGGGAGGAACGAGAGGATTTAAAGCAGGAATAACTGTCTCGGTACTGTTATTAGAATCAAGCGCCGGAAGTGAGTGGCCGTGGGAAGAACCACTTCGATCATACAAATAATAGAAAAATAGATTGCTAACTTATACAAAGATAAGAGGTGCAAGATGGCACATACGTATTATGAAGTAATTGATACACCTATTTCAATTGAAGAAGTTACAAACAAAGTAATTCGTCGTGAATGTGGCGCAGTTGCGACTTTCATTGGTACTGTTAGAGAATTTACGAAAGGCCGTCGTACGCTATATTTAGAGTATGTAGCATATAAGTCAATGGCGGAGAAACAGCTTAAGAGAATTGGCACCGAAGTAGGAGAGATGTGGCCTGGGACAAATGTCGCCATTACACATCGCATTGGTACATTACAAATTTCTGATCTTGCTGTTGTCGTCGCTGTTTCTACACCACACCGGAAAGCTGCCTATGAGGCGAACGAATATATTATGGAGCGTATAAAACAAATTGTTCCAATATGGAAGAAAGAGTTTTGGAAAGATGGTGAGTCATGGATAGGTGATCAGTTAGAGAAGGTAGCGTATGCAAATGGTGAGCCTGGAAAGGAGATGAGAATATGATTGAAGTACTATTATTTGCACATTTACAAGAAGAAGTAAGTAAGTCAGCATTACACATAGGTTGTGAAAATATTACGGTTGCTGAACTAAAGGAAGTCCTTATTACGAAATACAACGTAGCAATTTCAAGTGAGATAATGGTCGCTATAAATGAAGAGTATGCAAATGAGGATGATATCATTCAAACTGGCGATGTCATAGCAATGATTCCGCCAGTAAGTGGTGGTTGATTCTTTTCAGCCTAATCATGTTAGGACGTGATTAGGCTGGAGGGAATGAATATAACTATGCATACATAGGAGGGAACAGGATGAAAGGTCCTAATTTTCAATTAAGTTTACAAACTTCTAATCTAGTTATCGGTTTTATGGTATGGGTTATTTTATCATCATTAATGCCTTATATTAAAGCGGATATTCCATTAACTGCGGGACAAATTTCTATGGTAACAGCAGTACCGGTTATTTTAGGTTCTGTTCTTCGTATTCCAATTGGCTATTGGACAAATCGTTTCGGAGCAAGAAAATTATTCTTTATTAGTTTTATTCTATTATTATTTCCTGTCTTTTATATTAGTGTTGCCAATTCTATGATGGATTTAATTATTGGTGGATTATTTGTAGGAATTGGTGGAGCTGTATTCTCAGTAGGGGTAACTTCTTTACCAAAATACTTTCCGAAAGAGAGCCACGGTTTTGTAAATGGTATTTACGGTGTCGGTAACGCCGGAACAGCAATCACTTCGTTTTTAGCACCTGTTATCGCAACTTCAGTTGGTTGGAGAACGACAGTACAATGTTATTTAGTTTTACTTGCAGCATTTGCACTTATGAACTTTTTATTAGGTGATCGTAAGGAGAAAAAGGTGAATACACCATTAATGGAACAAATAAAAGGTGTATATAAAAATGAAAAACTTTGGTTTTTATGTATCTTTTACTTTTTAACATTCGGATCATTTGTCGCATTTACAGTATACTTACCAAACTTTTTAGTATCTCACTTCGGATTAGAAAAAGTAGATGCAGGTATGCGGACAGCCGGATTCATTGTACTCGCAACAATTATGCGCCCGATTGGTGGTTGGCTCGGTGATAAGTTTAATCCATTTAAAATATTAATCTTCGTATTTATCGGTTTAACACTTTCAGGTATTATTTTATCATTTATGCCTAGTATGAACGTGTATACATTTGGTTGCCTACTAGTCGCATTTTGTGCAGGGATTGGAAATGGTACAATCTTCAAACTCGTTCCAATGTACTTCTCAGAACAAGCCGGTATTGTAAATGGGCTCGTTTCAGCTTTAGGCGGACTAGGAGGATTCTTCCCGCCACTAATTTTAACATTACTATTCCAATTAACAGGTCATTATGCAATTGGATTTATGGCGTTATCAGAAGTCGCACTTGCTTGTTTAATCATTACAGTATGGATGTATAGCCAAGAGAAATTGTTAGTGATGTTAAAGAATCATTAATAAGGAAAAAGAACCATCCCAAAGTATTTTGGGATGGTTCTTTTAGTAATAGGCTTCAACATGTTTTTATTGCTATCTCAACAAACGCTTGTTTTCTATAAGAATGTGCTTTTAAAATGAAAAACAGAAGGTTGATGGAATTTTATTTTAAAATATAGATGTCAAAAGTTATTTAATTAAAGGGCAGATTAGTTAAGGAAATCTTAAATCTATTCTAAAGATCGAACTCATTTTTAGAATGCAAATATTTAATTGAATCGGGATGTTTAGATGAAAAAAATATAAGTCCACTCAAGATAAACAAGTATCAGGTGTGTTAGGTGACTCAAGCGACAAGTATGGAATTGATGTAAGTATTCTTCGCATAGTAACTGTAGTATCAGATTTTTTTAGGGCAAGATTTTTTGGTAAGGCTAACGGATATTGTGAAAAAAGTACACTTAAACTAAAGAATACAGTTTAGTTCAATAAGATAAAGTTATGAATTTGTATAAATAATCTATAATTTTATTTATGAGTCATATTTGATATGTTAAAGAAAAGAGAGCGTTTAATCCAACTAAAATATATGTAGAATGAGGTTTTAAATGATTATTTTTATTATATTAGACGTAATATTACCAATATTAATATTGCTGCTAATTGGTGCAATTTTACAAAGGAAGTTCCAATTTAACTTAAAGCAGCTATCTACACTTATTACTTATTGCTTGATGCCAGCGGCTGTATTTATGAATATATATGATATTAGTATAGAGACAGGTTTGTTGCTCCAGATAATATACTATTTAATGCTTTATAGTTTGAGTCTGATCATAGTAAGTCATTTCATTTCAAAAACATTAAAGTTAGAAAAAGGAGAAAGTGCAGCTCTAAAAAATAGTATTTCGTTAATGAATTCCGGTAATTATGGATTACCAGTAAGTCAATTGATTTTCAGTCACAATCCAGTGGGGGTTTCCATTCAAATTTTTATTGTGATTTTCCAGAATCTTTTAACTTATTCATATGGGATATATAACTTACTATCAGCAACAAAAACAATCGGAAGTATTATTCAATCATTTCTAAGACTGCCTGTACTTCATGCGCTTGTATTAGGGGTTCTCTTTCAATCTTTTAAAATTCAAATACCTAATTCTATCTTTCTACCTCTTAATCAGCTTGCGAATAGTTTTGTTGCAATAGCAATCATATTGCTAGGAGCGCAATTATCTAACATTAAGCTTAATTTTTTCCATCGAGTCATAACATGGGCTTTAATTGGAAGGTTACTGATAGGACCATTATTAGCACTTGCCATGATCTATCTACTAAACATTGATGGTATTGTTGCACAATCATTATTTATTGCAAGTTCTTTTCCTACTTCAAGAAATACATCAACCATTGCTATGGAGTATCAAATAGAGCCTGAACTACATGCGCAAATCGTTTTATTTTCAACACTTTTCAGCATTGTTACAGTAACTGTCGTTATTTATTTGTCATATATTTTGTTTTGAATATACGTGCAAAAACGAATAGATTTGAGGCGATAAATGATGGACGGAAATCCCATCGATATGAGAAGAAAACAGTCTTAGATATATTGGGTGTCGTTTACAATTGTACCATGTCTGATAATCAAGCAGTTTAATTCAAAAAAAGGAAACGCATTAGGGGTTATTTCGGATGCAAATCTTTAAAGCATCTACATATAGACTTGCGAAAAAAGACACAATTTCGCTTATAATTGACGTTACATGAGCTTAGTTTGATAGCGATGGGGTGGGAGTGTCAAGTAAGAATTTTTTCTTTATTGATTTTATGCGGTTTTTCCGCAAAATTGTAACTAAGGAGGGATTCCAAGTTGAGTAAACAGAATATCAGCACAACAGTTTCAGGAGATATAATTGTTACCCATCTAGTTGGAAATATAAAAACAGATGATGTGTATGAATGGTTTAATGGTTTTGAGCAGGTTTGTCAGCAATTCATTTCTGAAGGGCGGAAATACAAATTGTTGGTGGATAGAAAAGGATACACGCCAAATCATTTTTCTGTTCAAAAAGTATGGAAAGAGAAGTTCTTCAATGAAATCATTTTGAATAACAGTAAGGCAATTGCATTTCTCCTTGAAGAGGGGGAGATAATGGATTATTTACAACAATCTAATACGAAAGAATCTGTGAGATTTTTTGATGATTATGAACAAGCGCTAATTTGGTTGAATGAATATCCAATATAAAACCTGTATTGAAGCAGTTGCTCTCAAGCAACTGCTTTTTTTGTCCGTAATTGTTGCCGCTATTTTTCTTCACAGATTCTTGTCCAATTGTTTGTCTGATCCTAAAAAGCGAAACTAAAGCAAAAGGAACAAACGCCTCTAAAAAACGTTTGTTCAAAGTTAATTACTATTTTAGCTAAGTGATAGATTACATTTTATGAGTACGAGAAAGCTTGTTTATAAGTTTAGGAAATATAGATGTTAGTTCCTGCTTCAAATGCTTCGTAAACGATGGATCTTTACCTGAAGTTGAAATAGTGACAACATATTCATCATGTCGGATGACACCAGGTGTGTGAAACGATGATTTTGTACCATCACTTACGACGTTAACCCACTGGAAATCATGGGCGGCCTGTTTGACCATCATATTTACAGCATGTTGATTTGTAGCTGCATAAATAAGATGAGCATCTTTAATATCATTATTACTAAAAGCTTTTTGCTTCCAAGTAATATAAGGAAGTTCCTTCATTTCCTCGCAAATTTCTGGGCTGATAACGGTGACAAAAGCGCCTGTATCCTTTAATCCGGACGCTTTTCGATATGCGATTTTACCACCACCAACTATAACGACCACTTTTTTATTTAAATTAAACATAAGAGGGTACATGTTATACATATATGCATTCCTCCATTCGTTCTAATAATGTTAACTTCATGTATCTATCAAACTGAAGACAGTTACAAGTTGTAACGTGATCGTATTTTTTTGCATGCAATTTAATTTTTTGAAGTAATAATCCGGTAAAGAGAAGGTACGGCATGACATATACATGGGATGAAGTCGATGTTATAGCCTTGAGCTCAGCAGTAAAAGAGGGAGTTCCTTTCGTTAAAAAGGAGCACGATACTGGCATACTGAGTTTTCGTTCGACGACTGCTCCGATTTGTTGTAATTCATGTAACGGCTGTGGATCACTACTGCCTCTCCCTACGAGTAAAACACTACTACCTTGCATTGGCATAGTTTCACGTATTCTTTTTACTACAAGTTCAACCATATGTGGATGTGTACTAAAAGGTTGTACAACTGAAAATGTTATATGTGGATATTGCTTTTGTATTTTCTCTATCTCAAAAGGAATATCACGTTTATAGTGAGCTGCTGCAAATAATAAAACAGGTACAATCATTATTGCAGTTGCACCCTCTAGTATTGCTTCTGTAACTGCATCCGAAATGGTAGGTGTCGTTAGTTCTAGGAAAGCTATTTTTTGAATCCGTTCGTTACGTTCTTTTATAACAGATTGAATAAAGTGAATGAATTGTTCGTTACCTTTTTGTAAGCGGCTCCCGTGTCCAACATATACAATTCCTTTCATCGTACCACCAAATCTTTCTTCATAATCATGTCTTGTAATTGCTCATCTACATTATGAAAACCGACTTTATTCGCATAGTGTAAAGTTGGAACGTCGGTATACGAGAATGGGAGGGTAAGAATATTGATAAAGCCTAGGCGTTTTATTTCTGCTAGAAACGTATCAATAGAAGCACGACCTTCAAATACAATGCTGTCCCATGAGAATTCAGAAAGCATACGGGAATGAATTTCATCGAAGCGATGATCAATTGTGTACTCATGAGTCATCATATAGGAACCAGCACCAATTTTTTCTTGAATAAAAGCAATTCGGTTAATGTTTCGTCCTAAATAAATCGTTGAATTCGAAGAAAATTGCGCAGGTTTACTTAACAATCCATATTGCATAAGCTTTTCTTGAATAGAAAGGTTCATATACTGAAGCTCTGCCTGTAAGGAGCGAATATCTTTATGATATTTACTACATGATTGCACTAAGATGTCTACACTCTCAGCGGAACAAAATACAAGACGATCAACGTTAAAAATCTTATTAATTTGTTCAGAGGTTAATGTGTATTCTTTCTTTTGGAAAATTGGAATTTGATATATTTCTGCACCGGACTCTTGTAACATTTGCTTTATTGCGCTTTTTTTATTTGTTGCAGATGCAAGTAAAACTTTCTTGCCGTGCAATGGTTTACGTTCTTTCCAAGCAATTTGATTCCGTAAAGTAACAACATCACCAACAATTGTCATAGAAGGGTTAGAAATATTTTCGTCTTTGACGATAGAAACAATGGTGGACAGTGTCCCTGTGACTACACGTTGTTTACCAGTTGTACCCCATTCAATGACGGCTACTGGTGTATCTTTTTTCTTTCCTGCTTGTAGTAAGTTTTCACAAATTGTAGGTAAGTTTTTTATACCCATGTAGTAGGCGATCGTGTCGCTATTATAGGATGAATTATATTTTCCATGATCGGTTAAAGGGCCTTTTGCATGCCCAGTTAATAAAGTGATGCTATTACTGTAGTTACGGTGGGTGAGGGGGATACCTGCATAGCTACTAGCGGCGATGCTAGATGTAATACCTGGTACGATTTCATATGGAACGTTCGCTGCTGCTAAAGTTTCTGCTTCTTCACCAACGCGGCCAAAAATAGATGGATCTCCGCCCTTTAATCGGACAAC
This sequence comes from Bacillus cereus group sp. BfR-BA-01382, assembly GCF_022663475.1. Lineage (NCBI taxonomy): Bacteria > Bacillati > Bacillota > Bacilli > Caryophanales > Bacillaceae > Bacillus > Bacillus cereus group sp. BfR-BA-01382. The sequence continues at coordinate 4,375 of NZ_JAKUFQ010000016.1, read as the reverse complement.
GATTTTTCCTTCTTGTGCGAATTGAAGGAGGTGGGCGTTAATCATTTCTTGTCGCATAATATGATTCTTTGGCATTTTGCCGCAATACATAAGTTCACATGTTTCTTTTGTATAACTAAGAAAGAAAGGGTTTAATAAACGGTCATATAAAACGATATCTGCACGCTTTAAACAATCTATCGCTTTCTTTGTAATAAGCCCTTCATCACCTGGTCCTGCACCAACTAAATATACATATCCGTTCATAATCGCACCTCTTCTATTTTTATGTAAAAGGAAGCCAGAGGAGGCTTCCTTTCGTAAATTACATGTTTATATAAATGTCACCATCAATAACTTCTACTTCGTATGTTTGGATACAGCCGTCATCAGGTTTTTGCACTTCACCTGTTAGTAATGAAATTTTCCAATCATGCAGTGGACAAAAGACGAATTCTCCAGATACAATTCCTTCTGCTAACGGTCCGTTTTTATGAGGACAACGATTTTCTACAGCTCGAATATCTCCATTTGAAAGGCGGAATAGGGCGATAGACATACCATTCATTTGCACCTCTTTACCGATTTGAATAGGAAGGTCTTCCGCACGCATAACTTTTATTTTTTCTTTCGTTTGTATCATATAGATCACAGCTCCTTATTTCACAGTTTCTACTTCATACATCGCTTTTAATGATTTCGTTTCTAGTGCTTGTCCCCATGCTTCTTTATATGTGCCACGAGCTTTTTGGAAACGTTCATTTAACTTAGTGACCATATTTGCATCTTGCAGTATTTCTTTTATGTGATCGAAGCCTAAACGTTCTGTCCAGTAGGCAGTACGCTCTCCATAAATACCAGTTTCACGATAATATTGCATATAAGCTGTAGCGATGCGAAGGACATCATCTTCAGTAGGGACAATCATTACAAAATCAGCTTCGCGTACTTCCGTACCACCATTTCCGCCAATATAAAGTTGGTATCCATTTTCGACACAAACAACGCCAAAATCTTTCGTCAGTACTTCCGCACAGTTACGCGGACAGCCCGTTACACCCATCTTCATTTTATGAGGTGTATCTACCATTTCTAATGATTGTTCAAGCAACATACCAAGTCCTAATGAATCTTTCGTACCGAAACGGCAGAAGCGAGAACCAACACATGATTTTACATTACGAAGCGATTTTGAATATGCATATCCCGAAGTCATATGTAAGTCAGCCCATACGTTAGGTAAATCTTGCTTCTTAACACCATATAAGCCGATTCGGCTTGCACCTGTAATTTTCACAAGAGGAACATCGTACTTTTTCGCAACTTCAGCAATTTTCATTAAATCATTAGCTGTTGTAACGCCTCCGTACATGCGTGGAATAACAGAGAATGTACCATCGTGCTGGATGTTACCATTCATTCTTTCATTAACGAAACGGGACGATTTATCATCTTCATATTCTTCTGGAATCGCCATACGTAAATAGTAGTTTAAAGCAGGACGACATTTTGAACAGCCTTCTTCATGTATAAAACCAAGAACATTTCGTACTTCTTTTGGAGATTTTAAGCCTTTCTCGTGAATGGCCGCTACGACTTCATCACGGGATAAAGTTGTACATCCACACATACCGGCAGATTGCGCTGAGGCATCAAAAGCATCTCCAAGTGTATGAGATAAAACTTGTTCCACAAGCGGACGGCATTTACCACAAGAACCTGCGGCTTTCGTACAGCCCTTAACTTCTTCAAAAGTCGTTAACTCTTGTTCTAAAATGGCGTGAACGATTGTACCTTTCGTAACACCATTACATCCGCAAATCGTGTCATCCGCACTCATTGTAGCAACGTCAAGTGCACTTTCTTCACCAGCTTTGTGGAGAAGGGAAGCGGCTGTATATTCTTGTATATCCTCTTCTTTCTTTAACATGCTAAAGAGGCGTGTACCGTCAGCTGTGTCACCATATAAAACGATACCGACGACTTTATTGTCACGAATTAATACTTTTTTATAGGAACGTTTACATTCATCAAAGATGGATATTGCTTTCGTTTGGTCATCTTCATAAATTTGGCCAGCAGAGAATAAATCACAACATGCAACTTTTAATTGTGTACCGACGATACTGCCCGTATATCCATCAGTTTGTAAATTCGTTATATGTTTTGCTAATATCGCACCTTGTTCATAAAGAGGAGCAACAAGTCCATATGCGATACCGTCATGTTCTGCACATTCTCCAACTGCATAAATGGATTCATCATTTGTTAGCATATAGTCATTGACTACAATACCGCGATTTACAATTAAACCAGCATCTTTTGCTATTTGCGTATTTGGGCGTATTCCGACAGCCATTACGATTAAATCACAATCTACAACTTCACCATCTTCAAATTGAATGCCCTCAACATGGTCTGTACCAAGAATTTTTACAGTTTTCTTTTCCATTAGAAATTGCATGCCTTGCGCTTCTAAATCTTCGCGTAATAGAGAAGCTGCTTTGGCATCTAGTTGTTGCTCCATTAAGCTTGGCATTAAATGAACGACATATACGTCCATTCCTAAATCAATAAGACCTCTTGCAGCTTCTAAGCCAAGTAATCCACCACCAATGACAACAGCCTTTTTCTTTTCATTAGCGGTATCAATCATAAATTGTGTATCTTCAATAGTTCGAAATCCTGTTACGCCAGGAAGAGTAGAACCTTCAACGGGCAAAATAAAAGCACTAGAACCTGTTGCGATAATTAGTTTGTCATATGTAAGAGTACGATTTTTTTCTGTGATAATTATTTTTTCTTCTCGGTTAATACTTTGAACCCTTTCATCTGTATACAAAGTTATTTCATTTTCCTCATACCAACTATATTCATTCATAATGATATCTTGCATATTTGTTTTGCCTTGTAAAACATGAGAGAGCATAATGCGATTGTAGTTTGGATGTGGTTCATCTCCAAAAATAGTAATCTCATATGAATCACTATCATGTTTTAATATTTCTTCCATACAACGTATGCCAGCCATACCATTTCCGATCATAACTAAACGTTTTTTCATTTTCGTTTCCCCTTTTTATGTGAAGTGTTGAACAAAGGATTATATTTCTATTATAGAAAATTTAAAAAGAGGGAGATGTGATATTTATCACATTTTTACAATGATTCACAAATTGTTAAAATTCGGACTTATTCGAGAGGGATGTGTATATTCTTTACCAAATGAAAAAACAGGACATAAGTATTTACACTCATGTCCTGCACTTAATTTACACTCTCGTAATTGCACGTGGAAATAAAATGTTATTTTCTAAATGAATATGCTCAAATAAATCAGACTCTAGTGCTTCAAGGCGTTGATAAACAAGTCGATAAGTGCCGCAAGCTCCTTCTGGAGGAGTAAAGTCATTCGTCACTTTACGAAGCTCTTTAATAATGTTGCCTGCGTGGTTATGTTCCTTTTCCAACTCATCTACTACTTTACGTAACTTCACATAGTTTTCTTCAGTTGGATTTTGTTCAAATTCTAAAATTAATGGAAAATCTTCTGTTTCTTCTTTAATTAAATGTTGTTCTAGTTCCATCTTTAGTTCATGAAATAGCTTATGAATTTGAGCTAAATGAGACTGACTTGCCCCATGAACACGTAATACTTTTGTCACATACGGACTTAATTGTGGCAACTCTTCATTTAAATAGCGATGATGCTTATTTATAACATAATCAATCAATTCGCGATAAGAAGCATTTTTCCAATCAATTTCAGATTCATTTAATCGTTTCATATTATTATAAAGCGTATTTAACTCTGTAAGCACTTCAGTAGCTGATAAATTTCTTTCATGAATTGCATCAATAAGCGGTTTATTGCCACCACAACAAAAATCTATTCTATATGATTTAAAAAGATCACTAGCTTTCGGGAATTGTGTAACGATCTCACCGACAATAGAAGTTTCAGTAAATGTATGTTTCATATGAACGCCTCCATAAAGTTTGAATGTAATTACTAAATTAAGAATAGCGATAAATGAAAATCAATGTGGTGATTGAAATCACTTATTATGTGTCATTTTTGAGAATAATAGTATGAAATTTATTTAAGAACACATCTAAATAAGAGAAAGGGATATTAAATGTAAGGCATTACAGTAAAAAAAGAAGCTTTTACTAAGCTTCTTTTTTATTACTATTATTCGCATGCAACTCCATCGCCGTCTCTATCTAGTTTACGACTATATCCTGGTTGATCTTTATATAGAGGAGCTTTCCCCGCAGCTCTAACTGCATCACAATTTTTGTAATATGCACTACTAGTATTTCCTGAGGTAGGTTGTGTTTGAGTTTGCTGTGCTTTTTGCTCTTCTTGTTGCTTACGAGCTTGTTCATCAGC
>NZ_JAKUFQ010000015.1:0-81519 GCF_022663475.1 Bacillus cereus group sp. BfR-BA-01382 | reverse complement strand
AGCTACTGCAAATGTAGATGATCGTGAAAAAGTATTGAAAAGTGAAAAAGAAATGTTAGAAAAAGCACAGAAGGAAACAAAATCTGTTCAAAGTAATATAGAGAAGATTGAAGATAAGAAGTTACAAAAACAAGCAAAAGCAGTAGAAGAGTCGTATAAAAACCGTTATGATGCATTCAAAAAGATGAATGAAAATTACACGAAAGTGTTAGCGACTGAAAAAGAACTGTATGAAAAATTAAAAGTAAAAGAAACGAAATTAAAAGAAATCGGTGAAAAAGTTAAAACTGTTAATGAATTAAATGTGGAAGCACAAAAGTCGAAAGAGCAGTTTAACAAATTTACAAAAGAGTATAATGACAGTAAATTAGCATTCTACAAAGATGCAGAAATTAAGATTAAAGATCAGAAATAAAGAAGAATCTAAAGTGTAATAAAAAGCCGGAGAAACATCGTTATAAATGTTTTTTCGGTTTTTTACGTTAAATGAATAGAAAAGACTGGAATTGATATCATAAAAGAGTTATAGTGAGTTATTCTAAGGGAAACATTGTAAAGTAAGGAGAATGGAAATATGTCATATGAATTTTTACTCAAATTAGGTTTAGCACTCTTTTTAGGATTATTCATCGGGATAGATAGGCAGCTAAAGAATAAACCACTTGGTGTGAAAACAAGTATGGTTATTTCTGTAGCAAGTTGTTTAATTACGATGGTTTCAATTGAATCTGTGCATGTATATTCTGTTCCAGGACATACAAATATGGATCCGATGCGACTGGCCGCTCAAATTGTTAGTGGAATTGGTTTTCTTGGCGCAGGTGTCATTTTACGAAGAAGTAATGATGTTATTTCTGGATTAACAACAGCTTCTATGGTGTGGGCTGCTTCAGCTTTAGGGATCGCAATTGGTGCGGGATTTTATTTACAAGCGACAGTTGCTATGGTTTTAATTATTTTAGCGATTAATGTACTTCCGCAACTTGTGAAAATTGCAGGACCGTATTCATTAAGACAAAAGGATTTATCTATAAAAATTACTGTTAAAGAGCATCATGAGTTAGATGGTATATTTAAGCAAATTAAAAATTTAGGCATGCATGTGAAACGCGTGAAAATTAAAGATATAGATAGTGGAGCATTTCAGCAATTGGAAATGGTTATTTTAGCTCCAGAAGATTTATATACAACAGAGTTATATAGTTCCCTGAAAGAGATTGATCGAGTAGTTTCAGTTGAAGTGGAAAGTAGATAATTGTGATAAAAAAGAGTGAAGTGAATTCACTCTTTTTTATTTGGATTTTTAAGGAAATAAATTGATATAATGATGAATAACAAGGGGGAGAAATGATGGAAATACATATTAGAAGAGCTATAAAAGATGATATACGAGGTATAGCAAAGGTGCATGTTGATAGCTGGAAAACAACGTATAAAGGTATATTTGCTGACGAATTTTTAGAAAATATAACATATGAGCAACGAGAAAAACAATGGGAAAACATTTTTCAACAAGAAGATACATGCCAATATAGATTTGTAGCAGAGACGTTAAATGGAACGATAGTCGGATTTATTGATGGGGGAGTTGAAAGAAGCGGTGCATATAATTGTGATGGGGAATTATATGCAATCTATCTTTTACAACAGTATCAAGGATTGAAAATAGGCCAAAAGTTATTTCAAGCGTTACTATCAGAATGTGTAAAGAATGATATGCAATCTCTTTTAGTTTGGGTCGTTACGAATAATCCTTCTAAAAAGTTTTATGAAAAATTCAACCCTGAAAAAATTGATACGAAATTTTTAGAGAGAGTAAAGGTAGAAGAAACAGCGTATTGTTGGAGAGATTTGAATTTGTTACAAAAACAAACAGCTATATAGATTGATGCATATAATAGTATTATGTAAACATATCATAGGGAAAGGTATACCTCATTTGGTGTACCTTTTTATTAATCCATCAAAAAATGGATTAATAAAAGTAGGTAATTAGTTTGAAAACAAGAATTTTTCTAGTGTACTTTTAACTAGATTAAAGAAAAGAAAGAAAAAAAGAAAAATTTTATTTGATAAAAAAATTCTGAAATATACTCTTGAATTGAATATCATTATCAATTAGAATCATAATTGATAACGACATTCAATTATCGTTTATTATATAAAATTTCGATAGCTTTAATATAAAGAGGAGGACCAACATGCAGCATGCGAAACAAATCGCAGAACATGCAACATTACAAAGCTTTTTAAACTGTTATTTAAGAGAAACAGGGAGTGGAGAATGGATTACAGAGGATGAAAGAATGAAGAGTATCTTCAGTAATACGTTGAATAGAGATACAGTCCCCACATATTTATGTTGTCGGCTATCGGCACAGAACGTTACTTTGTATGGAGAAGTTATATATAAATCATCAACAGATCGCCATTTGTTTGGAGAAAAATTTTATTATCAAATTGGAGATAGTAATTCTGTTATTAAAGCAGATTACGTTACAGTTATTACATTTTTAATAAAAGAGATGTCTATCAACTACGGAGAAGGAACGAATCCTGCGGAACTTATGCTTCGAGTCATTCGTAGTTGTCAAAATATTGAGGAATTTATAAAAGAGAGAATAGAAGATACATCCGCATTATACGGTTTCAATACAACTTTTATAGAAGCGGAGCAGTCTTTATTATTTGGGCATTTAACTCATCCTACACCAAAGAGTAGACAGGGGATATTGGATTGGAAAAGTGAAATGTATTCTCCAGAATTAAAAGGAGAATGTCAGCTTCATTATTTTCGGGCACATAAAAGTATAGTAAATGAAAAATCATTATTATCAGCTTCTACAACAACGATTATAAAAGAAGAATTAAGTAATGATGAGATGGTTAGTAAGGAATTTATAGCGAAGTACTGTAAGGAAGATCAATATGCATTAATTCCAATTCATCCGCTTCAGGCAGAATGGCTCTTGCATCAAGCTTACGTACAGGATTGGATAGTTCAAGAATTGCTTGAGTATATTGGACCTGTAGGTAAGTATTTTATGGCAACATCATCACTAAGGACGCTGTATCATCCCGATTCGAAGTATATGCTTAAGTTTTCATTTCCGGTGAAAGTAACGAATTCAATGCGTATTAATAAACTGAAAGAACTTGAGAGTGGTCTTGAAGGGAAGGAAATGTTAAATACGGCTATTGGTGAAGTACGAGAAAGATTTCCAGGCTTTGATTTTATTTGTGATCCAGCTTATATTACATTAAATTATGGAACACAAGAATCTGGATTTGAAGTCATTATTCGCGAGAACCCTTTTTATAGTGAACATGCAAACGACGCAACATTAATTGCTGGGCTAGTTCAAGATGCTATACCTGGGGAGCGTACGCGGTTATCGAATATTATTCATCGCCTAGCAGATTTAGAAAGTAAAAGCTGTGAAGAAGTAAGCTTAGAGTGGTTTAGAAGATATATGAATATTTCTTTAAAGCCAATGGTATGGATGTATTTACAGTATGGTGTTGCATTAGAAGCTCATCAGCAAAATAGCGTTGTTCAGCTAAAAGATGGTTATCCGGTCAAATATTATTTCCGTGATAATCAAGGATTTTATTTCTGTAATTCAATGAAAGAGATGCTTAATAATGAATTAGCTGGTATTGGAGAACGTACTGGAAATTTATATGACGACTATATTGTGGATGAGAGATTTCGTTACTACTTAATTTTCAATCATATGTTTGGCCTCATTAATGGTTTTGGCACAGCAGGATTAATTAAGGAGGAAATTCTTCTCTCGGAATTAAGGTCTGTACTTGAATCATTCCTTCCGTATAACCGGGAACCTTCAACATTTTTAAGAGAATTATTGGACGAAGATAAGTTAGCGTGTAAAGCAAATTTACTAACGAGATTTTTCGATGTCGATGAGTTAAGTAATCCATTAGAGCAAGCAATTTATGTGCAAGTACATAATCCGCTCGTTAGAGAAGTGGCTGTTCGTTCATAAATAGCGTTAAAATTTCACGTAATACAAATAATGGTATTTTGTCATGAGGTGGAGGGTTTTATGAGAGTGGACATGTATCATACGAAAGTATTGAAGGCGCTCGAATCAGAAGATTACATTTCAGTACGAAGAAGAGTGCTACGTCAATTAGTAGAATCGTTAATTTATGAGGGGATTATTACACCGGTTCGCATAGAAAAAGAAGAACAAATTCTTTTTATAATACAAGGACTTGATGAAGAAGACAAAAGTGTCACGTACAAATGCTATGGCAGGGAACGGATGACATTTGGACGTATTTCTTTAGACTCATTAATAGTAAGAGTCCAAGATGAACAGCAAGAAATACAATCTGTCTCGCAATTTCTAGAAGAAGTTTTTCGAGTTGCTAGTGTAGAACAAGCCAAATTAGATTCTTTTATGCACGAATTAGAACAAACAATATTTAAAGACACGATTGCACAATATGAAAGAAATAATAAGAAAGAATACAATCAAAAATCTTACGATGAGTTTGAAAGCCATTTAATAGACGGCCATCCATATCACCCTAGTTATAAAGCTCGTATTGGATTTCAATATCGTGACAATTTTCAATATGGATATGAATTTATGCAGCCAATAAAACTCATATGGATTGCAGCGCATAAAAAATACTCCAGTGTAGGGTATGAGAATGAAGTAATTTATGACGAAATTTTAATAGAGGAGATTGGTGAGCGTAAATTAGAAGAGTTTATGGAGCGAATTTGTAATCGGGGATGTAATCCAAAACAGTACGTGTTTATACCTGTTCATCCTTGGCAGTGGGAGAATTTCATCATTTCAAATTATGCGGATCATATACAGGGTAAATTTATTATTTATTTAGGAACATCAGAGGATGAGTATTGCGCACAACAGTCAATGAGAACGGTAAGAAATATTACGAATCCAAAGAAACCGTACGTTAAATTATCGATGAATTTACTCAACACTTCAACACTCCGTACGTTGAAACCGTATTCTGTTGTGAGTGCACCAGCAATATCAAATTGGTTAAGTGATGTTGTAAGTAATGACGCCTATTTAAGCGATGAAGCACGTTTAATCTTGTTAAAGGAGTTTTCCAGTGTAACGTATGACACAAATAAGAAAGCTATATATGGTTCATTAGGATGTATTTGGCGCGAAAGCGTTCACAAGTATTTAGATGCACAAGAGGACGCAATTCCTTTTAATGGTTTATACGCTAAAGAGAAAGATGGTACACCAATTATTGATGCATGGTTGAACAAATATGGAATGAAGGATTGGCTACAATTACTTATTCAAAAAGCGATAATACCAGTTATACATCTTGTTGTAGAGCATGGCATCGCACTGGAATCACATGGACAAAATATGATTCTAGTCCATAAAGAAGGGGTGCCTGTTCGTATTGCGTTAAAGGATTTTCATGAAGGGCTTGAGTTTTATCGTCCATATTTGAAAGAAGTTGATAAATGTCCCGACTTTACTAAAATGCATAGAACATATGCGAATGGAAAAATGAATGATTTCTTTGAAATGGATCGCATCGAATGTTTGCAAGAGATGGTATTAGATGCACTTTTCCTGTTTAATTTAGGAGAATTAGCGTTCGTACTTGCGGATGAATATGGATTGAAAGAAGAACGTTTTTGGATAATGGTTGTTGAAGAAATTGAAAATCATTTAAGAATATATCCACATTTGAAAGGTAGATTTGAAAATATTCAATTATATGCACCTACATTCTATGCTGAACAATTAACGAAACGTCGATTATATATGGATGTGGAATCGCTTGTTCATGAAGTTCCAAATCCATTGTATAGAGTAAGACAACTTATGAAACAAAAATCAGTTGTTACAGGGGGAAATTATGCTAATCGTTAATAAACAAGAGTATAGCAAAAGTGATTTTGAATTGAGATTACAAGTTTATGCGGAAATGGAACAATTTCAAAAAGCAGAAGGAAATAGATTTGCACTTTGTCTGAAAGATCCATTCGATATTATTACGCTTGTGTTTTTCTTAAAAGAAAAGAAATCATCAGTATTACTTATACATGAAGATACGCCAAAAGAAACAGCTATTGAAATGGCAAAGCGTGCAAATTGTGTAGGAATTTTATATGGAGAATATGGGGATTTTACAAAATTAGAAGTAGGGAACTTTTTACTAGAAGAGCCTTCTTTATTGCAATATAGTTCTGGAACTACAGGGGAACCGAAATTGATTCGTAGAGCATGGACAGAAGTTGATACGGAAATTACCGCTTATAATGAAGCTTTAAACTGTGGAGTAGATGAAGTGCCAATCGTTATGGCTCCTGTTTCACATTCATACGGACTAATATGTGGTACGTTATCAGCAATTAAGAGGGGGAGCAAGCCTGTAATCATTACGAACAAAAATCCTAAATTCGCATTAAATATAGTTCGTAATACAGAAAAACATATCATATATGCAGTGCCACTTATGTTACACATTATGGGGAGTTTTCCATTAGGAACGTTTCGGTTTCATAAAATTATGACATCCGGATCGCCTTTGCCAGAAGCACTATTTTATAAACTAAAAGAAATGACAACATTTATGATGCAGCAATATGGTTGTTCTGAAGCAGGTTGTATTAGTATATGTCATGATATGACAAGCCATTTAGATTTAGGGAACCCTCTACCTCATGCGAGTATAAGCATAGGTTCAGATGAAAATGCACCGGAAGAAATCGTCGTGAAAATGAACGATAAGGAAATTTTCACGAAAGATTTAGGGTATAAATCTGAGCGTGGCATTCATTTTATGGGGCGTATGGATGATGTAATTAACGTTTCAGGATTAAAAGTCTTTCCTATAGAGGTAGAAGAAACAATGCTTCAATTGGAAGGTGTTCAAGAGGCAATTGTATATCGAGGGAAACATCCTGTGATGGGCGAAATAGTTAAAGCGAAAGTGATCTCTCATGTTGATCCAGTGCAAATAAGAGAATGGTGTATTCAGCACTTACCTTCTTATAAAGTTCCGCATGAAATTGAAAGTGTAAATGAAATTCCTAAAAATAAAACGGGAAAAGTAAGTAGAAAGTTACTAGAGATGGGAGAGGTTACAACATGAGACGGGAAGCGTTAAAGAATGCCGTGTTAAAAATTATGATAGAAAAAATGGAACTGAAAAATGTAACGCATTTAGAAGAAACGATGCGCTTAAATCAAGATTTATATATAGATTCGGTAATGATGTTACAGCTTATTGTATACATAGAAATGGATTTAAAGCTATGCGTTCCAGAGGATGAGGTAGATCCAAAAGCATTTCTTACTGTAGGATCTTTGCTTGATTTTATGGAGGAGTTACAGCCGTTACAGGAAGTAAATGTGAATAACTAACCTTTAGGAAAGTGGATGAGAGTATGACTTCAATTAAAGTGCACTGTTTAGTGAGTTGTTTTTGTGAAATTATAAAAAGGCGTAGCGACATTGATTTTCGTCCATTTTATTTTGGACTATGGGATGGAGATTTTGATATAACAGAAGGCGGAATTATTTCATATCACTCTGAAAACATTAACCATGATCATTATTTACTTTGGTTTGAAAAATTGTACGGTATTAAAGTAAACGAATGGTATGATCATGCAAAAGATAAAGATAGCAATGTAGAAATGTTTTTAGAATTAGTAGAAAACAAGCCGGAAAATCGTTATATCATTGTAATGGTTGATATGTCTTTATTGCCAGAGAGGGAAAATAAATTTCATCAAAAACCGTTTCCGCATTATTTAATGATATCAAAAACAGAGAAAGAAGAAGAGTGGTTCATGCTAGATCCTGATTTTCGTTGGGAAGGGAATATGGAAAGAGAAAAAGTACTTCACTCTGTTCAAGATAACCCATTTGGTGGAGGGTATTTCATTGATATAGAAAGAATTGGGGAGCCAACGCAAGAAACAGTAGCTAGTTATTTCACAGAAACATTCAAAAAGAACGACAATGAACTGACTATGGAACTAAAAAATGTAATTGTAAAAATGGCAAATGAGGAAGAAGGGTATACGCTTTCTGGACTTGTAGCAGCAGTAAAACAAATACCAGTACTTGCAATTCGTAAATATAGTTATGAGCATGCCTTTGCATACTTCCGTGAAACGTTGCAATATTCGGAGCAAGAATTTGATTATTGGTGTGATCGGGTAGAGGATATTGTACAAGGATTTACAAATGTACAGTATCGTGCAATTAAAATGGCAATGACGAATAATAAAGGTATGCTAGTATCGATTATTGAAAAACTGGATGAAATGAATGCAATTGAACTGCAAATTAAGAAGGAATTAGAGAGACAGTTTCTATCATGGAAAGGTATGAAAACAAATCAGTCTGTCGTAACTCTTTAATAAGCTAACTGAATTTAAGATAGGGGAGTTTAATGCTATGAAATATTCGCTATGTACCATTTCATTTCGTCATCAATTAATTTCATTTACTGACATTGTTCAATTTGCATATGAAAACGGTTTTGAAGGAATTGAATTATGGGGGACGCATGCACAAAATTTGTACATGCAAGAACGTGAAACGACAGAACGAGAATTGAATTTTCTAAAGGATAAAAACTTAGAAATTACGATGATAAGTGATTACTTAGATATATCATTATCAGCAGATTTTGAAAAAACGATAGAGAAAAGTGAACAACTTGTAGTACTAGCTAATTGGTTTAATACGAATAAAATTCGCACGTTTGCTGGGCAAAAAGGGAGCGAGGACTTCTCGGAACAAGAGAGAAAAGAGTATGTGAAGCGAATACATAAGATTTGTGATGTGTTTGCTCAGCACAATATGTATGTGCTGTTAGAAACACATCCCAATACACTAACGGACACATTGCCTGCTACTATAGAACTATTAGAAGAAGTAAATCATCCGAATTTAAAAATAAATCTTGATTTTCTTCATATATGGGAGTCTGGCGCAGATCCAATAGACAGTTTCCATCAATTAAAGCCGTGGACATTACATTACCATTTTAAGAATATATCTTCAGCGAATTATTTGCATGTGTTTGAACCTAATAATGTATATGCTGCAGCAGGAAGTCGTATTGGTATGGTTCCGTTATTTGAAGGTATTGTAAATTATGATGAGATTATTCAGGAAGTGAGGGATACGAATCTTTTTGCTTCCTTAGAATGGTTTGGACATAACTCAAAGGAGATATTAAAAGAAGAAATGAAAGTATTAATAAGTAGAAATTTAGAAGTAGTAACTTCATAATGTGAAATGATGTGAGAGTCTCGTTTAGAGGCTCTTTTTTTATCGTGAAATAATAACCAAAAATTTCCATGTATTTTAATTTGAATTTTACACAATTTATATATAAATAAGGAGGTGATTGGTAATGGCTAGAAATCGTAATTCTAATCAATTAGCATCACATGGAGCACAAGCGGCTTTAGATCAAATGAAGTATGAAATTGCACAAGAGTTCGGTGTACAACTGGGAGCTGATACTTCTTCACGTGCAAACGGTTCTGTAGGCGGTGAAATCACAAAACGCCTAGTAGCGATGGCAGAACAACAGCTTGGTGGCGGATATACTCGCTAAATGTAGAAGGTTATAGGAGAAAGGAAGGATTCTTCCTTTCTTTTTTTTTCAATTAATTGGTATGGATATATAGCGAACAGAATTCAAAGAATAGAAGTAATACTATATTTTACCCAATTTCTTTTGTTGTGAATGGGAAGTATTAAAGATGTAATAGCCCTGGTGGAATGAAAATTATGTTCCAGCAGGGCTATTATATGGTAAGAAATATATGATGAAAGGTTCCGAAATCAACATGTTAAAAAAAGAAAACTGTTGTTTAATTGCGCTTGCATCAGTTCCACTTGTCATGACATTAGGGAATTCAATGCTTATTCCAATCTTGCCGACAATTGAAAAGAAATTACATATTTCATCGTTTCAAGTATCCATGATTATTACAATTTACTCTATCGTAGCCATTTTACTTATACCGATTGCTGGTTATTTATCAGATAGATGGGGACGAAAGATGGTAATGGTTCCGAGTTTGCTGATTGCGGCTATAGGAGGAGCGATAACTGGTTGGGTATCTTGGAAAGTTGATAATCCCTACATTTGGATACTAATGGGTAGAGCGATTCAAGGTATTGGTGCTGCTGGTGCAATGCCGGTTGTTATACCGTGTGTTGGTGATTTATACAAAGATGAAAAACAAGTTAGTACAGGTTTGGGAATCATTGAGACATCCAATACATTTGGAAAAGTGCTGAGCCCTATTTTAGGATCTGCTCTTGCTGCCATTGTATGGTTCTTACCATTTTGGGCGATTCCAGTTTTATGTGTCGTATCAATTGTTTTATTGCTGGTATTAGTAAAGGCAAAAAAACAAGAAGGGGAAGTACCACCACTAAAAGAGTTTATTCAATCTATTATCTCTACGTTTCGAGAAAAGGGAAGATGGTTAATTGCCATTTTTGCATTAGGTGCAATTATTATGCTTATTTTATTCGGAATTCTCTTTTATTTGTCGACTATACTGGAATCAAAGTATGACATTCATGGTATATGGAAAGGGTGTGTGCTTGCTATCCCGTTACTTGTACTGTCACTTAGTTCATATATGGCCGGTAAAAAAATTGGAGATAATCAAAATGTTATGAAGAAGTGTATTTATATTGGTTTTTTAATGGCAGCTGCATCAGTCATCATTCCTTTATTTATAAAAGGGATTTATTTACTACTTCTTTGTCTTGTTATTATGGGGATAGGAATTGGTATGGCACTCCCATGTTTAGATGCCCTCATTACACAAGGAATTGAAAAGGAGCAAAGGGGAACGGTTACGTCATTTTATAGTTCAATGCGATTTATCGGTGTAGCAGCTGGACCACCTTTATATTCTTTTTTTATGAAAGGGGCGGACCATGAAGTGTTTTATTTGACAAGTATTTTTGCTGCCATTGGTGCTGTTATAGCAATCATTTGGATTAAACCAGCAAAAGATGAAAAGACGGTAAAACAGAAACCGGAACCTACTTCATAATTTATAAGAGAATTGCATGATGTTTTCAGTAACATGCAATTCTCTTACGTTCATTAAGAATAAATAACTTGTTTTAACATATAAAGCGCGACACCCCATATGATGAGACCAGAAAATTTATTTAATAATAAGATTGCCTTTCCGGTTGAGTCTAGTCTTTTTAGAAATTTCCCCGCTAAAGCTAAGCTTATAAACCAAATCCAAGAAACGATAATAGTTGCAAGTGTGAAAGCCCATTTTTCACTTCCTATGTATTGAATAGAATTTGTTCCAATTACACCGATTGTGTCTAAAATTGCATGTGGATTTAATAATGAGACTGATGCTGCGAAAAGGATTTGCTTTTTTAAGGGCATACTTTTTTCTTGTTTTACATCGTTGGAAGGGTTACTTCTCCAAATAACAAAGCCCATATATAGGAGAAAGAAAAATCCAATTATATATAACGAGTTAGTTAGCCAAGAAAAAGTAAGGAGTACAAGGGAGACACCTTGCACCGCAATCAATATGAGTAACGTATCACATATAGAGGCAGTTAATACTACAGGGGCTGCCCTCCAAATGTTTGGTTGGCTTGCACCTTGGTTAAAGACAAAAACATTTTGTACACCTAATGGAATGATAAGTCCAAATGCAAGAATGATACCATGAATAATTGCTTCACTCATCATATTACCTCCTATTTTAATTCATTATGATAGTGTATATTGTATAGAAGAAATGAAAATTTGTATCCATCCATATGGTTGGGGAGGTTACCAACCAAAAAGAATATAAGGTGATATGATGGAAAGATTCGTTTGGAAACCGAATATGTCTCTAGCGACGCCGCTGTATAAACAAATAGAAACGTATATAAAAGAAAGGATCGTTAATGGAGAATGGACCGTTGGAACAAAATTACCTTCACAAAGAGATTTGGCCCATACATTTGGTGTGAATCGAAGCACAATTGTAATGGCTTTCGATGAACTAGTTGCGAAGGGATATATTGAAGGGAATGGCAGGAAAGGAACAATTGTTGTAAATAATAATGAGAATGCTTCAACTTACGCACCCCCGCCTAATTGGCAGTCTTATGTAGAAACAGGAGTTCATTATCCGAATCTCCCAGCTATTCAAGAGATTAATCAAGCTGAATTTTATCCACATGTAATTCGGTTAGGAACAGGTGAGCTCGCGCCGAGTCTCTTACCTGAGACAAAGATGAAAGAAATTATGAATAAGCTTTTAAAGTCAAATGTGACGCTTGGGTATGAAGAGCCGAAAGGAAATCTTTATTTAAGGGAAAAGATTTCCGAATACTTAAAGGGGCATGGTGTATATGTATCTCCTGACTCTATATTAATTGTTTCGGGAGCAATTCAAGCGCTGCAACTTATTTCTATGGGGCTTCTTTCGAAAGGGGCATCAATCTTATTAGAGAAACCATCTTATTTATATTCACTTAATGTTTTTCAATCAGCAGGAATACGTTTAATTGGAATCCCAATGGATGAGAGTGGCTTACATCCATTATTTATTGAGAAATATAAGAAGCAATTTAATGCCTCTATTTTATATACAATTCCGTCTTTTCATAATCCGACGAATTTTAGTATGGATACTAAGAGGCGAAAAGAAATAATGGAAGTATGTAATGAAATTGGATTACCTATTATAGAGGACGCAGTGTATCAAGACTTATGGTTTGATGCACCTTGTTCAAAACCTTTAAAAGCCTATGATAAAAATGGAATCGTATTACATATTGGAAGCATGTCCAAAGTAATTAGTCCAGGTTTAAGAATTGGATGGATTGTTGGACCCGAGCCAGTAATTCAAAGATTGTCAGACATAAAAATGCAAACAGATTATGGTTCAAGCTCTATATCCCAGCAAATTGCAGCAGAGTGGTTTACAAATGGTCTATATGATGAGCATTTACGATTTGTAAGAAGTGAATTGAAAAAACGAAGAGATTTTATGTTACTAATGTTAGATAAATATCTTCGTGAAATAGCAACTTGGCATGAACCAACAGGTGGGTTTTATATATGGGTACATATAAAAGTACCCATTTCATATCGTAGTTTATTTGATAAAGCTCTGCGAGAAAAGGTTTTATTAAACCCAGGTACTTTGTATGATAGAAGTGCAAATCAATTTTTGCGCCTATCATATTCATATGCAACGTTAGAAGAAATTGAAATAGGTATAAAAAAACTTGCACAACTAATGAAAAAGTAAGAGGAGAAAGTCATGAAACAATATGTAATTTGCCAAATGATTGGTGGACATAAATACTTAGCTGCTTATGCGGAGACGAAGCAAGAGGCGATTGAAAAAGCAGAACTGTTAGGATTAAGAACGGGAAATCGTTACATAGTTATTACTGCAGAAGAAGCCGAAGGGTTAACGTATCCTTAAACAATGTACGAGATTATATAGGAAGTAAATAAGCCTAGTAATATAAGAAATTACTAGGCTTATTTACTATTAGGTTGTTAAACGTTCTCGTATTTATATGCAAAGTAATAATATTATGAGTCAAGTTGACGGAAAAATCGATTTGTCTTTCGGTCTTGATTCCCTTTTCTATATTCATCAATATATTGCCTAAAGTTCCAAGCTTGTAAAAATTTATTAGCAGAGTTATAACCAGAATTGTAAAGCCATTCTTTTTCTTCCTTTGTCAGTTCAAAATTAGTACTTGTAATCGTTCCTGTTGGAATTGTAATGGTTCTTGCTTTTGATTCCTTATCTAAATGACGTAAATCATGGGCTTGCATCATTGTTTTAAATAGTCCTTTGAACATGGAAATAGGCTCGTTATAGCGAGCAGGGTCAGCTTGAATTTCATCCTTTACAAAATGAAATCCGAAAGTCGGCCAGCGAGGAGCGGTAGGTGAATCGAAGATCCAAATTGGATAATTACTTAGAATTCCTCCATCAACCATATAACAAGGCTGCTTCCATTTTGGAGTTCTCCATTTTACGGGTTCAAAGAAGAAGGGGATTGTACTACTCATTCTTACCGCTTTAGCAATAGAGAAGCGATAATTTAAAAATCCGTAGTTTGGTAAGTCGTCAGGAAAGACAACCATTTTACCATTACTAATATCAGAGGCGATGATTTTGAGTTTGTTTAGATCTGGTAAATCAGTAAATAAATGAACACCTTTTTTCCGAAGTAATTCTTCAATCCATTCTTCTATAAATACATTAGAGTATATACCTAGAGTAGTCCATGCACTTAGTCCCTTACCGATAAAAGGAATTCTATCAATAAAAGTTCTTTTCATAAATTTATTATAATCAATATCAGTTATAATCGTTTTTAACTCTGAACAAGAATATCCTGCCGCTAGGAGCGCTGCAATAATCGAACCAGCCGATGTACCAGCTACACGTTCCCATTCATAACCTTTTTCGGCTAACGCGCAAATTGCCCCAACATGCGCAATACCGCGCACACCGCCTCCTTCAAAAACACCATCAATCTTCATTAAACATACTTCCTTTCGAATAAAAGATTTGGAAATGGCAAAAAAGCACGTATTGTACGTGCTTTTTTTGCAATAGTTTTTAAGTTTACTAGCAGCCTACAAAGCCGCCCCAACAACTAGCTCCGATGATGATTAGAAGGATAAATAAAACGATTAATAAAGCGAAACCTCCGTAACCACAACCGCCGCCACCACCGTATCCGTAACCACAGCAACTATATCCGTAACCCATGTGGAATTCCTCCTTATATTTAAAAATGAACGAGGGGAAAATGTACTGGAAGAACTAAAGAATTATCGTGTTTGTAGGAACAATGTATAGTATGCTTATTTAAACTTGTTCGCGTACGAAGGATAAGCCCGTTTTTTGGAGGCTTGTTGATTTTGTAAAGAATGAAGTATAATCTTTGTACTAAGATACAAATAAGTATGTAAATGTAAGGAGAATTTATGAATAAAAAAATTGAAGTATTAATTGATAAATATGAACTAACACACTTGAAAGAGGAACTTATTAATACTATATTTCCTTGTATAAAAGTTGTGCCAAAGCAGCAGGAAACTGTTGCGATAGGTAGTTCGAAAATGGGGGGATTTCCAGATTTACCAGCTTTATTTGAATATCCAAAGCATAAAGGAAATCCACTACAATTTATCGCGCAATTTAACTTAAGTGATATACAAAATGTTGGTATGGATCACAATCTTCCTAAAACGGGGATGCTGTATTTCTTTTGCATTGAAAATTATTTTGAAGAAAATGTGAACCTAACAGAAGCTGGGCATGTACTTTATTATGATATTCCTGTAGAGCAATTACGAAGAGAAAATCAAATACAAGCGAAATATAACCAGTGTGCAATTACTTTTGAACTGACATACAAATTACCAGAACTTTTCATTGAAGATGAGGCTGATTCAGATCATTTCTTGCAATTACTTGAAGAGCTAATTCCGGATAACTACGATAACCATCAAATGTTTGGTGAGCCATTCTCTGTACAAGAAGAAGTGTTATATGAGACAGGAGAATATATGGGAGTAGACCCGCAGCAAATGACTCTTTTATTCCAAATTGATTCAGATCATAAAAATTGTAATATGGTTTGGGGAGAACTAGGAATGCTATATTTCTGCATTAGTAATGAAGATTTGAAAAATCGACGTTTTGAAAATACATGCTGCGTATTACAAACTTGCTAATGAAAAAAGGTTGTTCTTTTTAAAAGAACAACCTTTTTATGTGAATTAGTTAATATGCATAATCTCATATGAACTATACGAAAAAGTATTGTATACTCTGAAACTATACGATACTTTTTCGTATAGTTATAGAATATAAGGAGTGACAAGATGGGAAAGACAAGTAAGTATGTGACAGCTGCCGCACTTTGTTCAACTATAGTAATGGGAGGCTTACAAGCGTCATCTGTATCTTATGCAGCTACAAATCCGACTACAGTGACAGCACAATCAGATGTAAAGTTATTAGATGATTTCAGAAAAGAATTAAAAAAACAGATTGATAATCGAGAAGAAAATATTACAATCACATATAAAACAAAAGATAGAAATGCTAGAAATATTATGGATCAATTGTATGGTGAGTTTAATAAAATTGTAGATGCTGATGAGTATGTAAAATATAATGTAGCGTCTACTAGATATTCTATTAAAGGAATGCCAGGGGACTATACGTTTACACTGCAAGTAAAATACCGTGAATCAAAAGAACAAACTCAATATGTAAAAGCTCAGGCGAAAGCAATTGTTGGATCAATTGTAAAACCAGGGATGGATGAGCATGAGAAAGTAAAAGCTATTCACGATTACGTTGTTAAGCATGTGTCTTATGATACGTCTTATCAAGCGTATACGGCATATGAAGCATTAGCGAATCGTTCTGCCGTTTGCCAAGGATATACACTATTAACGTATGAGTTGTTAAAAGAGGCAGGTATTCAAAATCATATTGTAACAGGCACAGGAAACGGACAAGCTCACGCGTGGAATTTAGTAAACATTGAAAACAAATGGTATCACCTAGATACTACATTTGATGATCCAGTACCAGATAAAGCAGGGCGTGTAACTTACTCATATTTTAATATGTCTGACGAACAGTTAAGTAAAGATCACGACTGGGATCGTAGTAAATATCCAGCAGCAACTACAAGTTATTTTGGTGAATTAACAAATAAAATAAAAGCTGGTAGCTCAAAAACTGTCGTATATGAGCAAATGTTAAAAGAAACAAATTTACAATACTTATCTGCGGAATACGGAGCAGAAAATTATAATGAATTTAAGAAAAAGTTACAGCAACAGTTTGCAGCCAAACCAGAAAAAGTAGAAGTACGATATAAGCAGTCCATGGATGGAGCGATGCAAGATATAAAGAAAGTATTAAATGAAATAAATTGGCCAAAAGGTGCAAAGCGTGTGTCTTATCAAGTAGCACCATATAGTGCAATGGCCGGTTATTCATTAGCGACAATTACATTTACGTATTAAGTAATGAGAAAGAGCATCTGTAAAAGATGCTCTTTTTATATTTGTTGTTTAATTTTAAAAATTGTTAATTATGTGATAAAATAAAAAGGAGAAGATGTGAATGCTGAATGAACTTGTTCGAAAGTAATATATTTACATTGATATATACTTGTTTAGTAATCAGACTTATCGTTTTGTTTTTCATATCATTTACTTTGTTTATTAGAAGAGTATTACAAAGCAGCGCTGCAAAGAAACACTATGTAATTAATATGAACCAGAAGCTAGATCGAATTATTGAGTTGCTTGAAAAAGATAAGAAATAGTGATAGAAGTATGAAAAGGGGAAAGAGAATGGCCAACTATATAAAAGAATTACGTGAAAAAGTAGGGCATGATTATGTTTTCTTAAATTTTGCCGGTGGTTGTGTATTTAATAAAGAGGGAGAAGTATTATTGCAAAAAAGAGGAGACTTTAACGCTTGGGGATTTCCAGGTGGCGCAATGGAGATAGGAGAATCGGCTGCGGAAACTGCGATTCGAGAAATAAAAGAAGAAACCGGGTATGATGTAGAAATAAATGAGCTTATTGGAGTGTATACAAAATATTTTCAATCATATCCAAATGGAGATAAGGCACAGTCAATTGTGATGTGTTTTTCATGCTCAATAGTTGGAGGCGACAAAAAAGTAGATGGTGATGAAACGTTAGATTTGAAGTTTTTCCCGTTAGACGACATGCCACCGTTATTTTGTAAACAACATGAAGATTGCTTGCAAGATTTATTGGAGAAAAGAGTAGGGGTATATCGCTAACATAAAAAAAGAAGCTAAAAGATTAGCTTCTTTTTTTATGTTCTATTTCCACCAATCATCAAACATTGACGCTGGTACTTGTCTTTTATGCTCACTTACTGTGTAACGTTTTTCAATTTTCTCTGCAACGTCAGCTGGAACTGCTTTACCTTCTAAATAATCATCTAATTGATCATAAGTAATACCTAACTCTGTTTCATCAGCTTGACCCGGTTTTTCATCTAATAAATCAGCTGTTGGCATTTTTAAGTACAGTCGCTCGTCTGCACCTAACTCTTGTAATAATGCACGTCCCTGGCGCTTCGTTAATCCCGTTAATGGTAATAAATCTGCACCACCATCTCCGAATTTTGTAAAGAACCCTGTTACAGCTTCTGCAGCGTGATCTGTTCCGATAACAAGTAGCCCTTTTTGTCCACCAATTGCATATTGTGTAACCATACGGATACGAGCTTTCACGTTACCTTTATTGAAATCAGTTAATGATTCACCTAATAAGTTCTCGTATTGATTTGAAAAAGCATCAACGGTTGAAGCGATATCAAATGCAGTTGATTGATCAGCTTGAATAAATTGTAACGCTAATTGTGCGTCATCTTCATCCTTTTGTACTTTATAAGGAAGACGTACAGCGATAAACGTTGCGTTACCACCTTCGTTACGAATTTCTTCAACTGCAAGTTGTGCTAAGCGTCCTGCTAATGTAGAGTCTTGGCCGCCGCTAATCCCAAGTACAAATCCTTTTGCACCTGTTTTTTTTACATAATCTTTTAAGAAATCAACTCGTTTACGAATTTCAACTTTTGGATCAATTACAGGCTGAACATGTAATGCTTTCATAATCTGTTCTTGTAATGTCATTATATTTTCCTCCTATTCATATTAAAGCGGTAAAAAAAATTATGTATTATATTGGTACATACTTCTATCCTTTATTATTTCGCAAAACTAACGAATATACAATAGGATGTGTGTATGAATATGAATGTAGTCATTATAAATAAAGTACTACGCATAATCAATTTTTTTAAACCTTTCAAAAATGTAAGGTTTTTGTCATTTGAATCGATGGAAGGTATTTCCGTACTTTACTAATATAAAAACATAGTTAGTAGAAAGAAGGGCGGAGAAGTAATATGAACATTAGAGAACTCGCATATCGGAATGTAACGCGAAATAGACGGACATACTCAGCCTATTTTTTAAGTAGTGCATTTGCAATTATGGCCTTTTTTGTGTATTCATTTTTTGCGTTTCATCCGGCATTAAGTGCAGGAGAATTGGGGCAGTACGTATTCGTAAGTATGTCTTTTGCACAGTCTATTATTTACTTATTTACATTCTTCTTTATTTTATATTCGATGGGAATGTTTTTAAAAACGAGAAAGCGTGAGCTAGGAATTTTAATGATGCTAGGTATGACGAAATATCAATTAAAGCGTCTTATCTTTTTTGAAAATATTATGATTGGAATAGGGGCAATTATTTTTGGTATTCTTTCAGGTATGTTATTTTCAGGGGTATTAATATTTGCCGCCCCGATGATATTAAAACTAGATATCTCCTTATCCTATTACATACCGATGAAAGCAATTGTTGTAACGAGTATTATGTTTTTCATATTATTTATGATCATATCATTGTTTAGTGCAGGAATGATTCGTAAAAATAAAATTATGAAGTTGTTTAGAGGATCAGCAGAGGCAAAACCGGAACCGAAAGCATCAATCATTTCTTCAATATTAGCAGTAGTGTTGCTTAGTGCTGGCTATATAGGAGCTCTTCTATCGCATGGCGCAATGGTATTTATTATGATGATTCCTGTTACAACGGTAGTTACTATTGGGACGTATTTGTTGTACAAGCAGCTGAGTGTCTTTATTATTCGATTATGTAAAAAAAGTAAACGTTTCTATTGGACACAGACTAATATTATTACGTTATCAGATTTAGCGTATCGCATGAGAGATAACGCAAGAATGTTCTTTATTGTAACCATTATTTCTACTGTAGCATTTTCAGCAATAGGGACATTAGTTGGCTTCGCATCCATGACGAAAGAGATAATGGAGAGACCAATTGCGTTTCATTACCATTCTAAGCAAGGGAATAGTAACGAATCACAACATATACAAATGATTGACAAAGGATTAAAGAAACATAATATAGCAGCTTCAAAAACTAATATTTCGACAAAGAAAACGGAGGAACAGTCGTTAAGAAGCGCCACTTTTATAAAAGAATCAGACTATAAGGAATATGCAAAGTTAACAGGAGAACCATTTAATACTGTAGCAAATAAAGAGGTTGTATTTTTGTCAGCTAATATACCAGGGCCGGCGATGAAAGAAAGAAAAGAAATTACTTTACCCAATATGAATGAACATTTAAAGGTGAAAAAAGTTACTTCATCTTCATTGGGGAAAATATTAAGAGGAAATGTTTATGTAATCTCTAATAATCAATATGATTCATTACAAGATGGATTTATAGAGACAAAAGATTATATGTATAAAACTGAAAGAATGAAAGATGAGATTGAAATTGGTAAAGAGCTTACGCATCAAATTAAACCGCATCAAGAACATTCAACGTTTAGTGCGGAAGAGTACGAACAAAACCAAAGTTTACAAATTGCAGGACCGATTTTATTTGTAGGTTTCTTTATTGGTATAGTATTTTTCGTTTGCGCAGGAAGTTTCCTTTACTTCCGTTTATTCTCCGATTTGGAGGATGATGTTCGCTTGTTCGAAATGATTCGAAAAGTTGGATTGACGAGTGGGGAATTATCGAAGGTAGTTACAATTCGATTGGCGCTTTTATTCTTCGTTCCAATTGGTGTTGCAACATTACATGGGGCAGTAGCCTTAACGGCGTTAGGGCAAATGTTTGAGTACTCATTGTTTAAAGAAAATACAGTTGTATTAAGTATTTTCATAGGTATTCAAGTTGTATACTTCTTACTTATAAGATCCCGTTATGTAAAACAATTGAAAGAGAGATTACGTATGCATTAAATGTGTTTTTTTAACTCGAGTACAAAATTTTCTAAAAAGAGGCAAGTATTGTCAAAAAGTGATAAAATGGAAAAAGCGAGGTGGAAAAATTAATAGAGAGTAAGGGGGGAGAACTATGAAAGCAACAGGAGTTATTCGAAAAGTAGACGAATTAGGACGAATTGTTATCCCTAAAGAATTACGCGATGTATTGGGAATACAAATCAAATCACCGCTTGAAATTTTTGTAGAAGCAGATAAAATCATTTTGCAAAAATATCAACCTTACAATGCTTGCCAAATCACAGGTGATGTTTCAGAACAGAACATATCATTAGCAAATGGAAATATTACTGTTGGGATAGAGGGAGCGGAATATTTAGTAAAAGAAATAGAAAAGTTTTTAAACAAGAGTGAGGTTTAGTCTTAATTTATATTATTTTTCAAATTACATATCATTTTTTTAAAAGACTGTAAGAGGACCATTAATTGGTCCTCTTATTTTGGTTATTAGTTGAACGACACGGGCTGTTACTTCCTACAAATCATAGGGGAAATAAAAAAGTAGTATAGAGTTAGTTAATGATGTTGAGAAATATTTGAAAAGAAGGAAAACAAAAAGAATAAAACGAATGTTACATTTACAAGTATTCAAAAGTGGTCTGAAATGAAAATAATACATTTTCAGGAGGGATTACGATGAGTAGTACAGTGAATAAGCAAAAAGGTATACAATTGATTCCGTTTACCGTAAATAAGGTGGTAGAGCAAGTAAATGAAATTCCACCAGGTGTACAACTGATTCACGCTCCACAAGTATGGGAAAAGAGTGTGAAGGGGCAAGATGTAGTCGTTGCCGTATTAGATACAGGGTGTGATACCAATCATATAGATTTAAAGGATCGTATTATCGGCGGAAGAAATTTCACAAAAGATTATGAAGCTGATCCAAATGTGTATCTTGATAATAACGGACATGGTACTCATGTAGCGGGCACGATTGCCGCGACTGAAAATGGTGTCGGTGTATTAGGAGTTGCACCACTTGCTAAAATGTTAGTATTAAAAGTTTTAGCGGGAGATGGTTCTGGAAGTTATGAGCAAATTATTGAGGCAATTCATTATGCTGTAAATTGGAGAGGGCCGAATCAAGAGAAAGTGAGAATTATTTCAATGTCACTTGGTGGTCCGCAAGATGTTCCAGAATTACATGAAGCAATTCAAAATGCGGTAAATCAGGATGTTCTCGTTGTATGTGCTGCTGGAAATAATGGAGATTGCGATGATGAAACAGAGGAATTAGATTTCCCAGGTGCTTATTCTGAGGTAATTGAAGTTGGTGCTGTTAATTTAGAGCGGAAGATTACATGTTTTAGTAATTCAAATCAAGAAATTGATCTAGTAGCGCCAGGTGATGAAATATTATCTACGTATCCAGATGGGAAATATGCTGTGTTAAGTGGAACTTCCATGGCGACGCCGCATGTTGCTGGAGCGCTCGCCTTGCTCATTAAACAGTGTGAGAAAGAATATGGTCGAAAGTTATCGGAGCCGGAAATATATGCACAACTCATTAAAAGAACTGTACCTTTAGGGTACGAACGTACATCTGAAGGAAATGGATTAATAGATTTATTAAAAGAATAGCCATATTAAAAAACATCTCATATTCATATGAGATGTTTTTTAATATGGCTCTGTCGCATGTAATACAACTTGTAACAAACCTGGGAATCTAGCATTTAAATCTTCTTCACGAATTGAAATGAAACGTTGTGTTCCTTCAAGGCGCGTGTACATAACACCTGACTCACGTAAAACTTTGAAATGGTGAGATAAAGTTGATTTCGCAATAGGAATGTTTAAAGCGCCACAAGATTGTTCGTTTTTCTCTAGTAACATATTTACAATTTGTAAACGAATTTGATCGCTAAGTGCATATAAGACAGAAGAAAATTGAATTTCTTCTCGATTTGGATGATAGAGTGTACGCATATTTCACCTGCTTGTATAAGTTGAGATATTTGCACTATAACATATAAAGTGGTATATTTCTATTGTTCGAATATATTCGAACAATAGAAATATAGGGGGAGAAAAAATGAAGTATACAAAATTGCAAAAGGCAGGATTAAATATTTCAAAGTTGGGTTTAGGTACAAATGCAGTAGGGGGACATAATTTATATGCTGATGTGAATGAAGAAGAAGGAAAGCAATTAGTAGAAGAAGCTATTCAGCAAGGGATTACATTTTTTGATACAGCAGATTCATATGGTGTCGGTAGATCTGAGGAAATGGTAGGAGAAGTATTAAAGGGAAAACGCCATAAGCTTATACTTGCTACAAAAGGTGGAATTCAACCGTTATTAAATGGAGAAACTTATATTAACAATGAACCAAGTTATTTAAGAAATGCTGTGGAGAATAGCTTAAGAAGGTTACAGACTGATTATATTGATTTATATTATTTGCATTTTACAAATTCTGAAACAAGTTACATAGATTCAATCGGAGAGCTTACTCGTTTAAAAGAAGAAGGGAAAATTCGTTCAATTGGAATATCGAACGTAAACATAGAACAATTAAAAGAAGCGAACCAACATGGTCATATAGATGTTGTACAATCTCCGTACAATATGTTAGAACGTACGGCTGAGGAAGAACTGTTGCCGTATTGTATAGAAGCGGGTATTTCATTTATTCCATATGGGCCTCTTGCTTTTGGAATATTAGGCGGAAAATATACAGAAGATTTTAAATTGAACGAAGTCGATTGGCGCCAAAATGTAAATCTATTTGAAGAAAATACATATAAGAGTAATTTTAAGAAAGTGGAAAAGTTAAAAGGGCTAGCTAAAGAAAATGATATTGAAGTGTCTCATTTAGCGTTAGCATGGTTATTAAATAAAGAAGGAATTGATACAGTTATACCTGGTGGAAAGCGGGCAGAGCAAATAAGAGAAAGTGTGAAAGCGGTAGACGTTGCATTGAATAAAAGAGTCATGAAAGAAATCCAATCTATTTTAGAAGATTAGTGAAGCAGAGGGATAGTACCCTCTGTTTATATAAGGAGAAGGTCTAAATGAATAGAGTACTAGCTGTATTTTTCACGATAATGTTTATGATCGGTACAGATACTTTCTTAATTTCACCACTGTTGCCGACATTACAACAGGTGTATCATGTTTCAACCGAGTTGTCAGGATGGATGGTGAGTTCGTATGCTTTAGGGTATGCTGGATTTGCGCTTATTGCTGGTCCTATATCAGATGGATTAAACAGAAAAAAAGTGATGGTACTAGGTATGAGTTTTTTTGCAATAAGTACGTTTTTGTGTGGAATTGCACCGAGTTTTTTATGGATGCTAACATTTAGATTTTTAGCAGGTGTAAGTGCAGCTTTTGTATCTCCACAAGTGTGGGCATCCATTCCGCTCCTTATAGAGAAAAAGCAAATTGTGAAAGCAATTGGGGTTGCAACAGCAGGGTTATCAATCTCTCAAATTTTAGGGCTGCCAATGGGAGCTTATTTAGCAACGATACATTATACGATGCCATTCTACTTCATTGGTATATTATCAGCACTACTTGTCATTCTTATTTATGTTGTATTACCAGAAATACAACCGGTTTATATAAGTGGAAATAAAAAATCTATCTTAAAGCGTTATAAACAATTACTTACAGATTCAAAGGTTTCACTTTCCTATTTTGCCTACTTTATTTTTCAAACCGGAAATTTTGCTGCATTTTCATTCTTTGGTGTATGGCTTTTCGTTCAATTTGGGTTACAGGTTCATGAAGTAGGTACGGCTATGCTTGTACTAGGATTAGGAAATTTAGCTGGTAATATTTTGGGCCCTAGACTCGTAAATAAAATTGGTTACAATTTTTCTTTCTATGGTGGAATTGTATTTACAGCAGTGTTATATATAATACTCCCT
Source organism: Bacillus cereus group sp. BfR-BA-01382 (assembly GCF_022663475.1). Taxonomy (NCBI): domain Bacteria; kingdom Bacillati; phylum Bacillota; class Bacilli; order Caryophanales; family Bacillaceae; genus Bacillus; species Bacillus cereus group sp. BfR-BA-01382. The sequence continues at coordinate 56,692 of NZ_JAKUFQ010000015.1, read as the reverse complement.
TATTTAAAGAGTATTATATTTGTTGAATTATTTTTCTTTGTTTTATTTTTTGTGACAGGAATTTTGTTTGTATTAATGATGGGACACTTACAAAACATGTCTACTATAGCAAGAGGAACAGGTGCTGCTCTTGCAAATGCCTCGATGTATATTGGCCAAATGATTGGTGCGGCAATAGCAGGAATGTTATTTGCAACATCTCATAATTTTATATTAGTAGGTAGCTTTACTGCGTTATTATATGTTTTAGCTTTATTTCTGTTTAGAAAAAGTGAAAACATTAATAAAGATAATGAAAAAGGAATTGCATCATAAAGTTTTAGTAAATCAAAAAGCACTTTTTGGGTTAAGTCTAAAAGGTACTTTTCTTTTTGATTGCATAGTTGCTGCATTTTCATTATGTATACCTGCATCTTTAATAATTCGTTGTTCAGCTATATTATTGAAAAAGAATTGTAATAAAATTATGGGAAAATAAAAAATCCCTATGGTGATAGGGATTTATATATCGGCATATAGCTCCTCGGAAAAGGATATACCTAGTTTAACATATAGAAGTACTTATATTTGTGAAATAGATGTGAAAGTAATGTGAAAAATATTGTAACAAAAAGCACTGTTTTAGCTAATGTAACTAAAACAGTGCTTTTCTTTTTGATTGAACAGTTGCTGCATTTTCATCATGTATACCTGCATCTTTAATAATTCGTTGTTTTGCTTTATTTAATAGATGGTTCACTGCTTCACCAAAATAGTTAGCTTCGCTTTTTGTGCGGGCTTCTCGTAAACATTTATAGTTTTCTAGCAGTTCCTCTTTTTCGGAGTTTGTTAAGAAATCTTCTATTTTCTTTTTTGTCATACGAAACACCCTTTCTCCTGACAAACGACGCAATAGAAAATATTTATTTCTCATTATAACAATAATTTTAAAAGAAAGTATACACTAACGTCGCAATAATTTGTCAATTTCTTGAATCTTCTCATCAGCTTTCCCAATTTGCGTATTTTTAGCCTGTTCGCCACCAAGAGCTTGATGTAGTAAGAAAGTTTGACCGGAAATAGCAGTTACAATGGATACTTTTATAATTTCTTTTATTGCGGTGACATCGAATAAAACGAGTCCGAGAAGTGCGGCTAGGCTACCCGTAAAAATATCAGTTAAAAATCCAAAATGAAAAAATGTTTTCAAACGGCGTGGAAGCAATAACTTACCTTGGTTATTGATTAGATGGGAAACGAAGCCAGTAATGCCACCAACGAGAACAGCGGTTAGCCATTGATACATTTCCATCGAATCCACTCCTTTTAGTGAATAAGATTCGATTATTTTATATTGATTCCTTTTAATATTTCATATAAGCATATTGAGAAAGTTTGTTTGGGTATATTTTGTATTCAATTTAATTATAACGGAAAATTCAGATATATTTCAGTCTATTATATGAATCATTTTTACAATAATATGAATGCAGAAAGGGGTGCGTGATATGAATATAGATTATCGAATAAGAAGTGTAGATGGTTATACAAAAAAAAATAGGGGAATTAGTAAGCATGCTTGAGCATACGAGAGCTGTAACATTAGGCGAAGTAAGAAATTTATCAGTTGAGCAATTAGATTTAATTATGCAGAGTAGCGGGAATTCAATTGGTGCCTTATTAAAACATATAGCAGCTATTGAAAAAGTTCATCAGCTTATTTCATTTCAAGATCGTGACTTTACAAAAGAAGAATTAGAAATATGGGAAGATGCACTGTATTTAGGGGAAGCGGATAGAGCGATCCGTGGTCATGAAATACAGTATTATGTACAACTTCTACAAAGTGTTCGAGAAGAATCTCTGAAGTATTTAAGTGAACAAGGTGATAAGTGGCTCATGTCAGAAAGAAAGTGGCCTAACGGTGTAGTATATAACCAGCACTATCTTTGGTTTCATGTGCTAGAAGATGAAATTAGTCACCGAGGACAAATTAGAATGCTCAAAAACAAGTTATTTGAAAATTACGTTAAATGATGTAGCTTTTTATAGGAGAATTCCATATAATGAGAGTAATTAAAATAAGAACGGGGTGATGTGTTATGGCGAAAATAACTTATATGAATAATAAACCAAATACAAAGGTGGATGGAAAGGGCGAAACGATATAAGTGAGCGCACTATCCTTCCACTTAGCTAAAACTAGGGAGGATATCAATTTGAATCAAAATATTTTAGAATCGTATGGCTGGGATTCTTTTTTTGAGGAACAAGCTGTAGAGAAATTTGAAGTAGGTCGTATTTTACTTGAGCATAAGCATATATATCGCATTATTTGTAACGATGGTGAATATATGGCAGAACTGTCTGGGAAGTTTCGGCATGAAGCAGTAACGAAGGGAGATTATCCAGCTGTTGGTGATTGGGTGTATATAAAGAAAATAGAGAATGAAAAGAAAGCTATCATTCATAGTATTTTTCCGAGAAGAAGCTCTTTTTCTAGACAAGAGGCTGGTACTCGAACGGAAGAACAAGTAATAGCAGCGAATGTAGATTATCTATTTTTAGTGAATGCACTTAACCATGATTTTAATGTAAGAAGAATGGAACGTTATTTACTTTTAGCGTATGAAAGCGGTGCAATGCCTGTAATTGTTTTAACAAAGAGTAGTTTATGTGAGGACATGGAACAGAAAATTGTTGAAACGGAAGCTGTGGCAATTGGTGTTCCAATCTTCGTCGTTGATAGTTTAGAGCATACTGGTATTGAATCGTTGCAGCAATTTGTTTCTTCAGGGAAAACAATTGCTTTAGTCGGATCATCCGGTGTTGGGAAATCCACTTTGTTAAATGCACTTATAGGAATTGAAGTAGCAAAAACGGGAGATATTCGTGAGGAAGATAGTAAAGGAAGACATACGACAACTCATCGTGAATTGTTCCGATTACCGAGTGGTAGTTTAGTTATTGATACTCCCGGCATGAGGGAATTGCAACTTTGGGAAGGAAGCGAAGCGATTCAAACAACATTCTCTGATATTGAAAAACTCGCGACAACATGCCGTTTTCGTGATTGTAAGCATGAGAATGAACCAGGATGCGCGGTGCATAGTGCAATTGATAACGGACTTATTACGATAGATCGTTTGAAAAGCTATAAAAAATTACAAAGAGAACTGGCGTATTTTATGAGAAAACAAGATGCAATCCTTGCCAGAGCAGAGCGTGATAAGTGGAAAAAGCTTTCTAAACAACATAAAAAAATGTAAAAACCAAAGGGTGCCCTTTGGTTTTTTCTATTTGTAAATTTTATAATAATATTATTTATATATATAGACAAAGAGAAATTAATTGTTTAAACTTTACAAAGTATTCATCATAATAGGTTATGAAAATAATAATTAGGGATTGGGAAATATTAATAATTAACTCAATTTAACTTTTAAATTTGAAAATTAGGAGGTTCATAATGGGTAAACTATTAAATTTTTTTCGTGATATGAAAGTAGCAAAAAAGCTATTAATTTCATTCTTTGTAATTTTAATTGCGGCTGTGTCTATTATCGGAGGCATGTCTTATCAAACAGCCAAAAAGAATTTTGAATCACAAATTAAGAGTAGTGCCAACGACAATATAAAAATACTGGATAATTTAATCAATCAAATGATTGATGCAAAATTTAATGATGTGAATAATTTTGCACGGGTGATTCAGGGGAATATGTATCAAGGAGATAATCAGGATGAATTAAGAAAAATATTATCTCAATATATAAATTTAAATAAAGATGTTGAACAAGTATATGTTGCCGGAAATGATAAAAAATTTGTGCAAGAACCAAATATACAAATGGCAGCAGATTATGATCCAACAGCACGACCTTGGTATAAAGATGCAGTGGCAAAACAAGGTGGTATTGTTGTTACTGAGCCGTATAAGGCAAAAGGAAATGGACATATTGTCGTAACAATCGCAAAACAAACAGAAGATAAAAATGGGGTTGTTGCGCTAGATTTAAGTTTAGATAATTTATTAAAAACATCAAAGTTAATTAATATTGGTAAAAAAGGATATGCCTTCATTTTAGATGGAAAGCAAAAAATAATTGCTCATCCACAAGAAAAATCAGGAGAAAAAGCGGCTGATTCTTGGGCAAAGAAAATTTATGAAGATAATCACGGTGCTTTTTCATATTCTTATGGTGGTAGTGAAAAGAATATGGTATTTGCTACAAATGTAAAAACAGGTTGGAAAATTGGTGGGACTATGTACTCAAGTGAAGTAATTGAAGCTGCTCAACCTGTATTTTATAATATGTTAATTGTTATGCTTATCTCATTAGTAATAGGTGGAGCACTTATTTATTTTGTAACACTTTCAATTACGAAGCCTTTAAAGAGATTAGTTGTTACCTCTAAAGAAATAAGTGAAGGGGATTTAACGCAAACAATTGAAATTCATTCTAATGATGAAATCGGCCAACTTGCTAAAGGCTTTAATGAGATGACGAATTCGTTACGGACGTTAATCGGAAGAATTAACGATTCAGCTGGGCATGTTGCAGCGGCATCAGAAGAGCTAACTGCAAGTGTAAGGCAAGCAAGTGAAGCGACTGAGCAAATCACAATCGCAATGGATGAAATATCAAGTGGGGCAACGACGCAAACAACAAGCGTAGAAAATGGTGCTATGTTGCTATTTGATGTAACGGAAGGAATTCAGCATGTAGCAAATAGTTCATCATCTATTAATACGGCTTCCGCACATACTCGTGAAAAAGCAGAAGATGGTGGGAAACTAGTAGGAAGAACAGTAAACCAGATGCAGTCTATTGCAGAATCTGTGTCACAATCAGATGCAGTTATACAATTACTAAATAATAAATCAAAACAAATTGGTGATATTTTAGAAGTAATTCAAAATATTGCAGATCAAACAAACCTTCTAGCTCTAAATGCGGCGATTGAAGCTGCAAGAGCCGGTGAGCATGGAAGAGGTTTTGCGATTGTTGCAGATGAAGTACGTAAATTGGCAGAGCAGTCTAGCGTATCTTCTAGTGAAATTAGTAAATTAATATGTGAAATACAAGATGATATGGGTAAGACAGTCAAATCTATGAATCATGTAAATGAGGAAGTTCAATCTGGACTTGTTATCGCAAATGAAACGAAGCAAAACTTTGCTGAAATTTTACAATCTACAAATGAAATAGCTAATCAAATTAAGACGATGGTTGAAACGGCTAATGGAATGTCAAAAGGGGCAAATGAAGTATCTATTTCGGTAGGACAAATTGCAATGACAGCACAAAATAATGCAACAAGCACACAAAATGTTGCGGCTTCAGCTGAAGAACAGCTAGCTTCGATGGAGGAAATTGGATCCGCAGCGGGCACGTTATCTCAAATGGCTGAAGAGTTACAAGGACTAATTGACAGATTTAAAGTTTAACAGAGAACAGGCTGTCCCTAAAATAGAAGTATGTATTGGGAGAGTCTGTTTTATTATGTAAATTTAAATGTGGGATGTAGAGTCCTCTTATGACGTTTAAAATGGTATTTTGCATAATATTTGTCGAAAAATAGAGGTATTTGTTAGCTTTGTGTATAATTGTTAACCTATAGAATACAAATAAAAGGAGAGTATTATGGGAGTGTACTGGGGGACAAAAAGACATTCTTGGCTTAGTTACGTTTCATTTTGGCTAAGTATTTCATTTTTTATTGTTTTTCTAATTGAAGTGTTTATATTAAAAACACTTTCGAATAGCTCGGTGCAAATTGTTAAATATTTTTATTTTATACTTGTACCAGTAAATATTTTTCTTAGTTTAAAGTTACTATTTAAGAAGAATGAAAAGAAAGCGTTACCTATTTTTAGTTTCATTGTCTCATTATTATTCGCAATTTTAATAATCGTATTAGTTTTAGCAGCTATAGGGAAGTTCTTTTAAGGGGAGTGGTATAAGTCACTCTCCTTTTTTATTTGTGTTAGTCTTACTATATGTAAAAGTGTGAATGCTGTAAGCTAATAAAAGCGGACAGTAGAGAATATTTGCATTGATTAAAGTCTGATGTTATTTGAACTTGTAAGAGAGTATGGAGTAATGAGGTAATATACATAATAATGGAGATAGAATTAGTTGTTTTATAAGTATGTATGAAGCAAATGAATACGGTAAGAACGGTGATATATGGTACAATAGCTATGGATAGTGATAGAGATAAAGGGTATATAAAATACTCATCGTTTTTAGTAAGAGAGGGGTTATCTTATGCTATACGAGGATTTGGAGACATTATTTCAAACAGCTCCGAAAGAAGATAGAGGCGGATGGAAATATATAATCCAAGAACAAAATGATACATATAAAATTGTTGATGAAATTCTGAAAAATCAAATGAGTGTCGAATTGTATTTTAATGAATACGATGAGGTGAAAATCACTTTATATAAAGATGGAATTCCCATTACGACTATGCAAAGAATTGCGATTTCAAAAGTTGAATTAGACGAAGATGAAGAGGGTATTCAATTTGTTTTAGAGCGCATGCCTAGTCGAATGATTCGGTTGCAATTAAAGCCATATTTAGCATTAGAAATGGGGCCGTACTGGGAAGTATGTGATGATTGTGAATGAACATAAAAAAGCATCCAATAACATGGATGCTTTTTTATGTTTTTTGAAGTTGTTTAAATGCAATGATTGGAAGTATAACAATACTTACCCATCCGATGATAGGATATAGAATGTGAAGTAAGTCACTGTAACCGATGTAACTAAAGCAATAACTAATTAGTAAAATAAAGAAAATAATATTGTTATTTTTCCACCCAGTAATAGATTGCATCTGTTTTGTCATTCCGAACACATTACCAACTAAAGTTGTGAAAACTTCACCGAAAATAATGAGAACGAAGAAGAAGTGAAAAGTTGCATTAAATCTTCTTATGACTTCAGCCATTGGGATGTTATATTGATAAAATTGATCGACTGATAAGATTGCTAAATGGCTGCATAATAAAATTAAAGAAAGTCCAGCACCCCCTAAAATCCCACCCCAAAAAATGGCTTTTCGATCCTTAACTTCACTGGCTAATGGGACGAGAACACTTTGGGCGAGAGAAAGATTTAAGGCGACATATGTAATAGGGCTAGTAATCCATTTCATATTCCAACTCTCTGCAGGAATAGTGTTATTAATGGAAGGTGTACCGTGAAAAAAGGTTGTAATAGCAAGTCCGATAATAAAAATCATCATAATAGGTACGACAAGTGTATTTACTTCAAAAACACCTTGTAATCCGCGGCTACTTATAATGAGACAAGCGATAACTGTAATGAGAATACCGAGTTGTCTTGGTAAGCGAAGTTGCTCTTCAAATACTGCACCAGCCCCTGATAACATAACGCTCGTTACGCCGAATAAAACGAGTAATAATAATGTGTTTACAACATTCCCAAATACATCCCCAAATAAATATTTGTTAAATTCTTGCGCTGAAAATGCCCCAATTTGCGATGAAAGTAACATCATCTTTGTGCCGAGCCAAATAAAAAAAAATCCACTTACACATATGCCAATTGTCCCATATAATCCATTCACTGTGAAAAATTCAACAATTTCTCGTCCAGTAGCAAATCCAGCTCCAACGACAGTTCCGATATAAGTAGCAGCTACTTTCTTTGCTACTTGCCATTGTTGATTGTCCATGTTATCCCTCTTTCTACTATGATGAGCTTGATGTACTATTATGCATATGTATGAGCTTGGACAATTAGACGTATGAAGTGTTTGAAAAAATACATGAATTAAATGATATTAGGGAAGTATTAAAGGTGTTAAAACTTTGTTACATATAAGCCGATTGTTCGAAAGGAAAGGGAATGTATGGTAAAATGTAATTAGGTTATTAAAAGATAAACATTACAAAATGATAAGAGGAGTGGGTTGTATGAGTACGAAAACAAATGTTGTTGAAGTATTAAACAAGCAGGTAGCAAACTGGAATGTGTTATATGTGAAACTACATAATTATCACTGGTATGTGACAGGGCCACACTTCTTTACATTACATGAGAAATTTGAAGAGTTTTATAATGAAGCTGGAACGTATATTGATGAGTTAGCAGAACGTATTTTAGCTTTAGAAGGTAAACCATTAGCGACAATGAAAGAATATCTCGCAACATCTAGTGTCAGCGAAGGGACAAGCAAAGAATCTGCAGAAGAAATGGTGCAAACATTAGTGAATGATTATTCTGCACTTATTCAAGAATTAAAAGAAGGTATGGAAGTTGCGGGCGAAGCTGGCGATGAAACATCAGCTGACATGTTGTTAGCAATTCATACAACATTAGAACAACATGTATGGATGCTAAGTGCATTCTTAAAATAACGATAAATATATAGAAACCCATTGAAAAATTATTTCAATGGGTTTTTTTATGATTTTTCAGTTTTCTTTTATGCTATAATATAGTAAAAAGGAGGCGATGCGATGTTTCGCTTTTTCAGAACTGGAAAAGAAGAGCGGGAAATTACGAAAGATGAATTAGAACAAGCGATGGCTCAGTTTTTAGTAACGAATGCTAATATTGTTTATACAGTATTAGTAAATGACGATTATACAGTGAATTATGATTTGTTAAAACCGTATTTACCTGCATTTCCAACAAATGATTTTCTCATAACGAAGGAAACGCTTGAGGTATTTGAACATACAGCAGAAAATTTAAACCTAGTGAAAGAAATTGATGTCGTACAAAAAGCAGTAGATCAATACGTAACAGAAAAAGAAATGTTCCCAATTGTTGAAGGTAGCGAAGATCGCCTCATATGCGGAATGAAACTAGGACCTTACTTAAATCGTAGCTTAAAAAGAGACTTATATATTTCAGAAAAACATTATTTAGTTTCAAGTAAACCAGATAGAAAAAAACAAAAGAGCGGGTAGATGTAATGAAAACAACAATACATATATTGTTGTCTTTTTTTGTTTGTTAAAATATTGATTTTTCAGTCTATTTTCATTTATACTAAATGTATTGGACAGGGAAGAGTAACTATTAAGCATCATTCTGAGAATAAGATATTGTTAGCGTAGGTTATACAAAGTGGTATAAAGATTCGCAAAAAAATATTATAAAAGGTTTCGGGGGAATTGGTACATGAAAAATAGTATGACTTACATTCAATTATTAAATGAAACGTTACGTTGTTATGCAAATAAAGGAAGTTTTGAAGCGTACAATTATATAATGGAAAATGCTACAGGTGTAATAGGGAATGAGGCGCAAATATATAATTTTAAGTATGCGCTCGCAAGTGCATCGGGACTTGAAAAAGAAGCATTACATTTAATGAGAGAGGCCATTATAGAAAAGGGATTCTGGTATGGAAATGAGTATTTAATTTCGGACGATGATTTAAAATCACTACATAAATTTGAAGAATTTCATACAATGGTTCAATTATGTAAAGAAAGAGAAGGATTAGCACATAAAACGGAAAGACCAGACGTGAAATATATATACAGCAAGAAAGAGGGAAATCTACTACTTACATTACATGGTGACCAAGAAAATATTCAAATAGTAGAGCCATATTGGAAATCAGTTTTGACACAAGATTACACGTTAGCTTTACCACAGTCTTCACAAATTCAGTTTTCAGATGGATTTGTTTGGGATGATCTAGAGAGAGGGAAAGGGGAATTAAAAGAGCATTACAATAAGTTTATAGAAAATCATACAGTAGAAAATGTAATAATTGGTGGTTTTTCTGCAGGGGCAAGAGTAGCTTTATATACGATTTTACAAAAAGATATAGATGTAGATGGTTTTGTTTTTATGGCACCCTGGCTTCCCAAGATTGAAGAATGGGATGAGTTGTTGAGTGTGCTGCAGGATAAACATATAAAAGGATATATAGTATGCGGGGATCAAGATGAAGATTGTTTCGAATCCGTGCAGCAATTTGTGCAACTATTAAGAGATAAGAATATAGAACATAAGTATAAAGTTGTGCCTGACTTAGATCATAATTATCCTATTAACTTTGATGAGCTATTAAAAGAAGCTATTGAATATATAGGAAATGAAAACAATAAGTAGTAAGAAAAAGAGATGCATCATATGTGATGCATCTCTTTTTAGAATTATAAATTAAAAGCATTTGCTAGTAAGCGATAAGACTTTAATTTATGTTCGAATTGATGAGTAATCGTGACAATCATAAATTCGTCAGTATTGTATGCTTTGCTTAAGTTTATTATTTTTTCTTTTACAGAAGACGGATCACCAACAATCATACGTTGACGATTTTCTTTTATACGGAATAAATCATAAGCGCTGTATGAATAATTTTGAGCAGTTTCAATAGAAGGTGTACCAGTAGTTCGTTTTCCTTGCTCTAATAATAAGATTGATAAATCTAAACTAGAAGCAATTTTTTCTGCTTCTTCATTTGTTTCTCCGCAAATAACAAAAATAGCAACGATTGACTTTGGTTTATCTCCTAAAAATGAGGGCTGATATTGTTCTTGGTAAGCCCTCATAACTTCAGGGCCTCCAAAGCCATTAATAAATTGTGCAAATGCGAAAGAAGCTCCGTTGTTTGCAGCAATTTTAGCGCTCTCTCCACTAGAACCGAGCATCCACATTTCAGGAGATGTTGGGATAACTGGAGTGGCTTTTAAGTTTGCATAGTGATGGTTTTCTGGTACTTGATCATGTATGTACATTGCAACGTCTGCAATTTGTTCTGGATATTGATCAAGTGAGACCATTTTCCCTTCTTGAAGTGCGCGAGTTGCTATTGGCATACCACCAGGGGCTCTACCAACACCGAGATCGATACGATTTGGATACAGTGCTTCTAAAACACGGAAATTCTCAGCGACTTTATATGGGCTATAATGCGGTAACATAACACCACCTGAACCGACTCTAATATGGTCCGTTTTTGCGGCAATATGAGAAATAAGTATTTCTGGACTTGAACCAGCTAAGCCTACGGAATTATGATGTTCGGATACCCAAAAACGTGTGAATCCGAGTTTTTCAACTTCTTGTGCAAGCGTAACTGTATGTGAAAAAGCTTGGGCTGCTGTGCTACCATCTGAAATAGGTGATTGGTCTAATACACTTAACTTAATCATAGAATATACCTCTCAATCTTAATGTACATCCTATTATATATTTACTTATGAAAAATGCGTAGTGAAATGCTCAAAATGAAAAGCGGATAATCTTATTTCCGCTTTTAATGAGAAAATCCGCGTTCATAATGATTCATTTCGACTAGATTTAAAATATATTCATAGTTGTCAATTTCACGTTTTAGCTGTTCACGTTCTTTTGCAGATAGTGTCATATTGCTAAGTTTTTTACATAAGTTTTGTTTCTTTAATTCTAAATGTTTTTTTGTAGCATGGTAGTCATAAGTATGTTTCATTTTTAACCACTCCTTCTTTGCAGTTGCTATATTATACGAAGCATAAAGAAATATGAAATCTGTCTCTTATGTATTTTTAGTGAATATTCAAATTGCAATGGTGTTATGTTTATGGAGATCTATGAATAAAATGCACTAAACCACTAACGTCCATTTGATGAAATAAGGGGTGGAATTGTGCAGAAAGATATAATGTATAACACTGAAATGGATGAAGCGTTAAAAGTTATAGATAAAGGATTGAAGAAGACGATAAGTCCAAAACAAATTATTGTAGTGGGAGCTGGTATGGCTGGATTAGTTTCAGCATCTTTATTAAAGGCTGCAGGACATGATGTGAAAATTTTTGAAGCAAACAACCGGGTAGGTGGCCGTATAGAGACAGTTAGAATGGAAGATACCGGATTATATTTAGATGTGGGAGCAATGAGAATTCCGTATACACATAGGTTAACGATGGCATATATAAGAAAATTTGGGCTACAGGTGAGTCCTTTTATTAATAGGAATGAGACGGATATTATTTATGTAAATGGACGGAAAACGACGTTGAAACAATATGAAAAGGATCCGAGTATTTTAAGGTATCCTGTGGAAATGAACGAAGTGGGAAAAACGTCTGAAGAACTATTGTTATTAGCAGTACAGCCGATAATAAATTTTATTAAAAGAAATCCAGAGAAAAATTGGGATGTTGTAGTGAAGGATTTTGGGAGATATTCCACAGGACAATTTTTAAAGTATCATCCTTATCAGTATAATACTTACTTTTCGCCAGTAACAATTGAGATGATCGGTGTTCTATTAGATTTAGAAGGTTTTTTAGAGCGGTCGTTTGTAGAGACTTTACGATTTCTATACATTATGCAAGAGGAGAGCGGATTTTGTGAAATTATGGGCGGGAATGATAGATTACCAAAGTCATTTTTACCGCAATTAGAAGAAAATATTATATATAATCAAAAATTAATGAAGTTACATCAACACGATAATGGTGTGACAGCTTTCTATCGGAACGAGGAAACTTTTGAATATAGTAGTATTACAGGAGATTTAGTTATTGTTACTATCCCGTTTTCGACAATGCGTTTTGTAGAAGTAGATCCGTTTGATTCTATATCTCATGAAAAATGGAAAGCAATTCGTGAATTGCATTACATGCCTGCGACGAAAATAGGAATTCAATTTAAAAGCAGATTTTGGGAAGAACAAGGGCAATTAGGTGGCAGAATTATAACAGATTTGCCAATTCGTTATGCCTATTATCCAAGTCATGGAATTGGAGAAAAAGGACCTGCTATGATGTTAGGTAGCTATACATGGTCTTACGATGCATTGTTATGGGATGGTTTATCAAAAGGCGATCGTATTTATTACGCCTTACACAACTTAGCAACAATATTAGGTGGTCAAGTGTATGATGAGTTCATATCTGGAATATCAAAAAGCTGGACATTGGATCCGTATGCGCTTGGAGGATTTGCGCTTTTTCAAGCAGGTCAAGAATCTGAGCTACAACCAGCGATTGTCAAACCAGAGGGGAGAATATTCTTCGCTGGAGATCATACAACGCTATATCACGGATGGATTCAAGGTGCGATTGAATCTGGAATTCGTGTAGCGGCGGAAGTGAATGAGTAAAAGGTTTTCAATTCAGAAAATTCTTTACTATATAACTTGAGATGGATATTATTATATATAAAAGAATTATGGGGAGTGTTTACAGTGAATCCGTTATTATTCGATTTTCCTTCTGAATTTTATACTGACAGGCTTTTTATTCGAATGCCGAAACCAGGAGATGGTAAAGTTGTATATGATGCAATTCAGGCTTCAATACAAGAACTAAAACCTTGGATGGTGTTTGCACAAAAAGAGCACACAGAGCAAGAAATAGAAGAAAGTATTAGAAAATCACATATTCAATTTTTGCAACGTGAGGATTTAAGATTACTAGTGTTTTCGAAAGAAACAGGTGAATTTATTGCTTCAGCCGGATTACATCGTATTAATTGGGATATACCTCAATTTGAAATCGGATATTGGATTGATACAAGGTTTAGCGGAAAAGGCTATATGGTAGAGGCTGCGAAAGGTATAACGGATTACGCTTTTTCTGAATTGAAAGCAAACCGTGTAGAAATTCGTTGTGATTCTTTAAATAAGAAGAGTAGAGCGATACCTGAGAAATTAGGCTTTAAGTTAGAAGGTACGTTAGAAAGTGCGAGTGTTGCGGTAGATGGAAACGGATTAAGGGATATGTGTGTATTTGCCATGACTAGAAATACATATGAAAAAGAAGAGCTGTAAGAAAACAGCTCTTCTTTTTATGCATTATGGTACAGGATGCCCATTAGAGCTTTCGAAAATTGTAAACCATTGTTGACGGTCTAAGTTAACGTTTGTAGCAAGAGCAGCCGTTTTTACGCGATCTAATTTACCAGAGCCAACGATTGGCATCATATTAGCTGGATGAGCAAGTAACCAAGCATACATAACCATATCGATACTAGAAACACCTAGCTCAGTAGCAACTTTTTGCATAGTTTCACGTACACGTACGGCGCGTTCTGATTGACCAGTAAAGATTTCCCCACCAGCAAGAGGTGACCAAATCATTGGATTGATTCGTTTTTCTTGGCATAAATCAATTGTCCCTTTTTCAAAATGCTCAAGCTGCAATGCAGAAACTTCAATCTGGTTCGTAATAAGCGGGAAATCTAAGTACGAACTTAACATATTGAATTGTGAAGGTAAGAAGTTAGATACACCGAAGTGACGAACTTTTCCTTCTTGTTTTAATTGTGAAAATGCTTTTGCCACTTCATTTGGATCCATAAAAGGATCGGGACGATGAATAAGTAATACGTCAATATAATTTGTATGTAAATTTTTAAGTGATGCTTCTACACTTTGCATAATATGCTCTGCACTAGTATTGTAGTGAGCAACATATCGCTCTGGAAATTTCGGTGATGGGGGAGCGATTCCACACTTTGTAATAATTTGCATGTTTTCTCGTAAGGAAGGCTTTAATTGTAAAGCTTCGCCAAATAACCCTTCACACGTATATCCGCCGTAAATGTCAGCGTGATCAAAAGTAGTAATTCCCATATCCATACAATCTTCAATGAAAGAAAGTAATTCTTGTTTCGTCATATTCCATTCTGCTAAACGCCAAAATCCTTGAATAATACGAGAGAATTCTAGCGTTTCATTCATTTGAATTCGTTCCATTATAAGTACCCCCTTGATGAATGATTATTATTTTGAAAAGGCTTTCTTACTACGTATTATTATATAGTTTGGGGGGCGTACATACAATAAATATGTTTTGCTAAAAAAATGATTTTTTCTATATGCTATAATGTAGAAACATATAGCTATAAGGAGATGTAAGGAATGATTCCAGTAACAATATTAACTGGTTTTCTTGGATCAGGGAAAACGACTTTATTAAATCGTATTTTATCAGAAAATCACGGTAAGAAATTAGCGGTGATTGTAAATGAAATAGGGCAAATTGGCATTGATAATCAGTTGATTATGAATGTAGAAGAAGAAATTATGGAAATGACAAATGGCTGTTTATGCTGTACTGTACGTGAAGATTTACTTGTTGCTTTAAAACAGTTACTGGACGTAAAAGCAGAAGGGAAAATGGATTTTGATGGTTTAGTAATTGAAACGACTGGACTTGCAAATCCAGGGCCGATTATTCAAACATTCTTTTTAGATCCAGTCATTCAATCTGCATACCAAATTAACGGTGTTGTAACGGTGGTAGATAGTTATCATATACATAAACATTTTGAAAAAGGATTAGAGGCAAAAGAGCAAATTGCGTTTGCGGATGTCGTTTTAGTAAATAAATTAGATTTAATTGAAGAGAGTGAGAAAGAAAATCTCTTGCATGAAATTCAAGGAATTAACCCGACTGCAAAGTTAATTGAGGCGACTAACTGTGAGGTAGATATACCATCTTTATTACAAATCCAAACGTTTAAAACGAAAGATACGTTGCAAATTTACCCTCATAAAGAACATAATCACTTAGAAGGTGTGAAATCATTTGTATTACGTGAAGAACGTCCGCTGGATTTACAAAAGCTTAATGAGTGGATGTCAGCTGTCGTTCAAGAGCTAGGGGAATATTTATATCGTTACAAAGGAATTTTATCGATAGATGGAGTAGATAAACGTATCGTTTTCCAAGGTGTACATACTTTATTTGCCGCTTCGTACGATAGAGAGTGGCAAGAGGGTGAAGAGCGAGTAAGTGAAGTAGTTTTCATCGGAAGAGATATTAATAAAGAGTGGTTCCAAGAACATTTTCAGGAGTGTGTGAAATAAGTCTGCGTAAATTGCAGGCTTATTTTTTATGAACATTCTATTAGATTGCAAAACAGAATTAAATAAGGGAAAGAAATTAAAAATTGATAAATGTATAATAAAAAGCCTGTTTTCACAGGCTTGTATTTTCGTCTATTAGTAACTCCATTACAACACCTACAACTGGACCTTCATCATCAATATCACCATTTAAGCGGAAACCAAATGATTCATACAGTCCCATTGCAAGTTTGTTGTCTGGATGTAAACTTAAGTAAATTATTTTGCATTCAAATTTTTCTTGTAAGAATTGAATGAGTAAGCGAAGGAAACGTTTTGCGTATCCTTTTCCTTGATATTGTTGGTCAATCATAAAGCGATCGAGCCATACACTTTTATGTTTTACTGAATACCATCCATACATTGCATAACCTACAAGTGTTTCTCCATCATATAAACCTACTGACGTTCCGTTTCCTTCATATAATGATTCTGCTAAAGAAAACGCGTTACTTTCAATAAATTGTTGCTGATCTTTTGTGACGTTTAAAGCAACTACTGAACGCCAATTTTTTGCTGTTACTTCACAAATGTGAAGATTCATAATTCCAACTCACCTTCTAAATTAATATAGCTTTAAAGCTAATATGGATAATTTTACTTGTTATTTTGGTCAAGTCAAGGATAAATACATAAAAAGGCAGCTGAATACCAGATTCAGCTGCCTAGAAAATATAATGGATTAGTTTGTTGCTTCTTTCAATGTGTTTACGTTTTCTTCCATTAAAGTGAAGTAATCTTTATTATTTTTCGCATCATCTTCAGAAATAGTAGCTAAGTGATTTAAGCGTAAAACTTTTGTACCAGTTTCTTTTTGAATTACGGATGCTACTTTTGGAGTAGAGAACGTTTCGAATAAAATATATTTTAGACTATGTTCTTTTACTGTTTTTGTAATGTCAGCAAGCTGCTTTTGAGATGGTTCATCAGAAGCTGAAATTCCAGCGATAGGAATTTGTTTTAGGCCGTATCGTTGTTCCCAGTAACCATAGGCAGCATGAGAAACTAAAATTTCTTTCGTTTTTGCGTTCGCTACAGCTGCCTTAAATTGATCGTCTAAATCAGTAAATTTAGTTTGAAGTGCGGCGAAGTTTTTTTCGAATTCTTGTTTATGTTCAGGTTGTAATTCTACAAGTGCATTTTTAATTTTTTCCGCCTGTTTCATTGCTAGAGTAGGATCTAACCAAACATGCGGGTCTTTATCGTGATGATGTTCATCTTCTTTATGGCCATCTCCATGATCATGATGCTCTTCTTCAGTAGAAGCACGAAGCTCAATACCTTTAGATGCATTTACAATTTTAACATTTTCTTTTTGTAATGTTTTTTCCATTTTTTCAGCAAATGGTTCTAATTCAGCGCCGTTATAAACGAATAAATTAGCTTTTGCAACTTGTACTGTTTGTTTTTGACTTGGTTCAAATGTATGTGAATCTGCACCAGGTGGGTAAATTGCTTCAACATTTACATAGTCGCCACCGATTTTCTTTGCGAAATCAGCAAGTGGGAAAATCGTTGTATAAACTGTTAGCTTTCCATCTTTCTTGGCATTACTTTCTTTTTTATTTGAGCAGCCAGCGAAAATTAAGGTAAAAATAAGTAAGAATGAAAGTATAGTCAATCTTTTAGGCATGAAGTTCTCCTCTTTTCTTTTTTACGGATATATTTTCCCCAATTATAGAAGAAAAATATCATTTTAATACAAAACGGAATAATTACGTTTTAGTTTGCGAACTTAGTATAATACATCTTTAATAAAGTTGCAATAAATAATAATCATTCCGATTTGTTTTTGTTATAAAGTTGTCAAATATAAGTGTATTATTTTTGCAAATGCATGCATATGTGACAACGCTGTTTTCATATATTGAAAAGGAGGTTAAAGAGGGGGGTGAGCGTTTGGGTTACTTAATGGAAGCTATTTTATTAATATTAGCGGTAGTATTGCCATTATCTTTTGTATTAATTTTTTTAAGAAGATTAATAAGTAATTTAGGGGACGCTACAACAATAACGAAATTACAAGAGAGAGATGAGAAAAAAGAGTAAGTAAAACACTATGCGTACGCATAGTGTTTTACTTGTGGTAAAATAAGATCAGGAAACTCCTAAAGGTTGTATTTTACTGAAGGAGAGAAAAGTAAAATAAGAGGTATATGCATATATGAATAAGCGAACAGCGTTAATACTTGGTGCAAGTGGTTTAGTTGGACAAGAGATAACGCGTCTATTACTTGAATCAGATTACTATGATTCGGTTACTATTTTTGTAAGAGATCCAATGCAATGGCAACATGAAAAGTTACAGCAGAAACAAGTTGATTTTTCGGTATTAGAGGAATATAAAGAGTTCTTTGCTGTGGATGATGTTTTTAGTTGCTTAGGAACAACAATAAAAAAAGCAAAAACAAAAGCAAATTTTAAAAAAGTAGATTATGAATATACGTTACGAGCTGCTTGTTTAGCTGAAAAACAAGGGGTACAAAATTTCCTTGTTGTGTCTTCTATGGGAGCGAATCCTAAATCATTTTTCTTTTATTCACAAGTGAAAGGAAAAATGGAAGAAGAATTGCAAAAGTTAGTGATCGGTGGTATTCACATTTTTAGACCATCATTATTAGTAGGAAATCGACAAGAATTTCGTTTCGGTGAACGAATGGCTGAAAAGTTATCTCGTATTATTCCTTTTATCTTTAAAGGGGCTTTCAAAAAGTATAAACCAATTTCAGCTAAAGATGTGGCGAAAGGGATGTATATAACCGCGCTGCGAGAAGAATCGGGTATCCATACTTATAATTCAAATGAAATTACAACGATAGAATAAATAAAGCCGAGAAGAATGACTTCTCGGTTTTATTTATTCGTATGAATTTTTCCTGGTGCTCGCTTATATTGGTGAGGTTCTTGCAATTCAAAGCCAAGTTCATTGGCTGCTATTCTCGGGAAGTACGGGTTGCGAAGTAACTCACGTCCGATGAAAATTAAATCTGCTTCGTTATCATTTAAAATTTGCTCTGCTTGAGATCCAGTCGTAATCAATCCAACTGCACCAGTTGCAATCTTAGTATACTCTTTAATATGTTTGGCGTATTGTACTTGGTAACCAGGATACACATCAATATGTGCTGGTACAACTGCACCAGAACTACAATCGATTAAATCTATTCCCTGTTCTTTCATCCACTTTGTATACTGAACATAATCTTGAACTGTTAGTCCGTCAGGGTGATAATCATTTGCTGAAATACGAACGAATATTGGTCCGTCCCAAACTTTATTTACAGAGTCGATGATTTCGCGTAAGAAGCGATAGCGGTTTTCAGGTGAGCCGCCGTATTCATCCGTTCGTTTATTAGTAAGTGGTGATAGGAATTCATTGATAAGGTAACCGTGAGCGCCATGTAGTTCGATAACATCAAATCCGGCTTGTTTTGAACGTAACGCGGCCCTCTGAAAAGCTAATATAGTCTCTTTGATTTGCTGTATATTCATTTCTACTGGTATTTTCATCGTATCACTAAAAGGAATTGCAGAAGGAGCGAAAGCATTCGTACCTAATTCAGCTTTTCTTCCGGCGTGAGCGAGTTGAATGGCAGCTTTTGCACCGTTATCATGTATAAAAGTAGTCGTTTTATGTAAGCCTTCAATTAGGTTGTCATCCCAAATGCCTAAGTCTTTGTTAGAAATTCGTCCTTCAGCTAAAACGGCAGTTGCTTCAACCATAACTAAACCTACTTGGCCAGCAGCGCGAGTTCCATAATGAATGAGATGGAAATTCGTAACGCGGCCATCTTCATTCCCCGATGAATACATACACATAGGCGACATAACGATACGATTTTTTAGTGTAACGTTCTTAATTGTATAAGGTGAAAAAAGCTTGGAATTCATCAAATAGCCTCCTTGATTGAATTTTCTTATATTTTACCATTCTCTTTTTTGTTTCTCTAATAAAACGCTTATACGAAAAATTTTGTTTATTCGTGTTACAATGACTAATATGAACTGAATTGGAGGATGACATATGTACCAGGCTTATTATGAAAGCGAAGTAGGTTTGCTAGAAATTACAGCAAATCAAGAAGGCATTACGTCTGTTATATTTGTTGATGAACGACAAGAAGAGAATAAAAATGAAATGATAGAACAATGTATAAATGAGTTAGATGAATATTTTAAAGGGAAAAGAAAAGAGTTTA
Source organism: Bacillus cereus group sp. BfR-BA-01382 (assembly GCF_022663475.1). Classification (NCBI taxonomy): domain Bacteria; kingdom Bacillati; phylum Bacillota; class Bacilli; order Caryophanales; family Bacillaceae; genus Bacillus; species Bacillus cereus group sp. BfR-BA-01382. Next base: position 36,662 of record NZ_JAKUFQ010000015.1, on the reverse strand, counting down.
CGGTCCCGCTGTCTGCGGAGGGAACCGCATTTCAAAAAAATGTATGGGATGCTCTTTATACTATTCCGTACGGCGTAAGTGCTTCATATTTAGATATTGCAGAGAAGGTTGGAAATACAAAAGCTGTACGGGCAATAGGAGGGGCAAATAGTCGGAATCCAATTTCAATAATCGTTCCATGTCACCGTGTAATAGGAAAGAGTGGAAAGCTTGTTGGATATGCGGGTGGTTTATGGAGGAAAGAGTGGTTATTAAAACACGAAGGTATTTTGAAATGACGTATGTATGGGAAGAGGGATTGTTTTGAAATGTATAAATTGTGGGCAACCTTGCGAGGAGGAACAGTTAAATTGTGCAAGTTGTCAGCGAAACTTGGATAATGAACAAGATGAAGGCAGCTCGTTAATAGATAAAGAACTAGAAGTATATGTAGGGAGACAATATCCGTATTACAAAAGGAAATGGGAGCTTGAGAATAAGCGGATTGCTAGGTGGAGCTGGAATGGTTGGGCTGCTATTTTCAATATAGGCTGGCTAGGATATCGTAAGTATTATGTACCAGCTGCTTTATTTATGTTGTTATTAGTAGCGTGTGATGCATTTTCGTATTATATGGGATTTAATGTAGCGTTGCCAATCATTAATATGGTACCTCTTACGTTTTTATTACTCATTTTTATTCTGTTTGGAATGGGGATTTTTGCAAATGGATTATACTATCAATTTGCGGAAAGACGTATATACCGAATAAAAGCAAGAGAAATAAAAGATAAATCAGTTGAAAACTATCTAATCAATGATAGCGGCGGAACGAGCAAAATGGGAGCGACAATTGTTACTATTTTAGCAGTTGCTAGCATATTTTTTAGTCATTTCTTTTTTCCGACTGATCGAGACGTTATTCAAAAGGTTCGTACAAGCTCGCTTTATGAATATCCTTTCTTTTCAATAGGTGAATCTTTCGAAAATTATTTTCAAAATTCAGGTTGGATATATTATCGTGGAACGGAAGGGTTAGAATTAGTAGAATTCCAAGGATATAACGCCGGAACGCCAAGACAAAAGGTGAAGATTCAATTTGTTGTCGATTATAAATTAGGTGAAGTGGAACCATACTCACTTATGGTTAATGGTGAATCTAAAACTGAAGAAGAGTTTTTGAAGCTGATGGAAGAAATATTTAAAGTTCAAAATCCATTTGATATAGAGGATGGATTACAAGTAAATGCTATTCAAGGAAGCGACTGGAAAGAAATTTCCGATCGCTTTTTTCTATGTTTGTTAAAATAAATATTTAAAATAATCAGAATCTTTTGTATAATAAAATATATTATATAGGATTTAACTTATACATATAGATTGGGGGAAGGAAGAATGAAGAGAAAGACAACAACAATTGCTGCACTTGCGTTAACGACGAGTGTATTGGTTGCAGGATGTGGGAATGGTGAGAAGGCTTCGACAACGAAGAAAGAATCGAATAAGGGAATGGCCGATAAACAAGTTTTAAATTTGCTAGAAACAGCTGAAATTCCTTCAATGGATACATCTAAATCAACGGATTCTGTATCTTTCCGTGTATTTGTAAATGCAATGGAAGGTTTATATCGTCTAGATAAAGATAATAAACCAACACCAGGTATGGCAAAAGATGTGAAGATTAGTGAAGATAAAAAGACATATACATTTGAATTACGTGATGCGAAATGGTCAAATGGTGATCCAGTTCGAGCACAAGATTTTGTATATGCATGGCAACGTACATTAGATAAAGCAATAGCGGCAGAATATGCATTCATTTTATTTGATGTGAAAAATGCACAGAAAGTAAATAAAGGTGAATTACCAGCAGATCAATTGGGTGTTAAAGCGAAGGATGATAAAACGTTGGTAGTAGAATTAGAGCAACCAGCACCTTATTTTCTTGAGCTTACGTCGTTCCCTACATTTTTCCCATTAAATGAAAAATATGTGAAAGAGCAAGGAGATAAATATGGATTAGAAGCAGATAAATTATTATATAATGGACCATTTACAATGAGTCAATGGAAACATGAACAAAATTATCAGTTAAAGAAAAATCCTAATTATTGGGATAAAGATACTGTAAAGTTAGACGAAATTAATGTAAGTATTGTGAAGGAAACAAGCACGGGAGTAAATTTATATGATAGTGATCAAGCAGATCGAGTTATTTTAACTTCTGAATTTGTTGATAAATATAAAAAGAATAAACCAGATGAATTTAAAACGAAGTTAGATCCACGCATATATTTCTTGCGTTTTAACCAAAAAAATGCAACATTTAAAAACCAAAAAGTACGTGAAGCAATTGATTTGGCATATGATAAAAAAGGAATTGCTGATGTCATTTTAAATGACGGTTCATTGCCAGCATATTTCTTAGTACCTGAAAAATTCACGACAGGTCCGGATGGAAAAGACTTCCGCTCTGTAAATAAAAACTTCCGTGATAGTAAAGATAATGCAGAGAAAGCAAAAAAATTATGGGAAGAAGCGAAGAAAGAGCTTGGTCAAGATACAATTACGGTTGAATTACTAAACGATGATAACGGTAGCCGTAAAAAAGTAGGCGACTTTATTAAAGAAGAACTAGAGAAAAACTTGCCTGGTATTAAAGTGAATTTGAAACAGCAACCATACAAGCAGAAGCTAGATTTAGAAAAGAAATTCCAATATGAATTCTCATTATCTGCATGGAGCCCTGATTATCCGGATCCAATGACTTATATTGATATGTTTGTTACTGGAAGCTCATTTAATGAAATGGATTATTCTAATCCGAAGTATGATGATTTAGTAGCGAAATCAAAAGGAGAGCTATTAAAAGATGATAAAGCACGCTGGAATGCACTTGCGGAAGCTGAAAAAATCTTAATTGGTCAAGACGCAGCAATTTCTCCTACGTACCAACAAAGTACAGCTTATTTAGAGAAGCCGTTTGTAAAAGGCATTGCTAACCATACGTTTGGCGGGGACTTCAGTTATAAATGGGCATATGTTACAAAAAAATAGTACAATAAAAGGTGAGTGAATTTTCGCTCATCTTTTATTTGTATAAGGAGGAATTATAGTTGTTAAGGGGAATCAATCATATTTGTTTTTCGGTATCTAATTTAGAAAACTCTATTATGTTTTATGAAAAAGTATTAGAAGGAGAATTATTAGTTAAAGGGAGGAAATTGGCGTATTTTAACATATGTGGAGTATGGATAGCGCTTAATGAAGAGACACATATTCCGAGAAATGAGATTCATCAATCTTATACGCACATTGCATTTTCTGTTGAACAAGAAGACTTTGAATATCTAATACAGCGATTAGAAGAAAATGATGTTCATATTTTAAAAGGAAGAGAACGTGATGTCAGAGATTGCGAATCTATATACTTTGTTGATCCTGACGGTCATAAATTTGAGTTTCACTCAGGGACACTGCAAGATCGTTTAAATTATTATAGAGATGAGAAACCTCATATGACATTTTATTAGGGAGGGATAGCATTTGCATGCACTTGTAATTGGTGGGACAGGAATGCTAAAGAGAGTTTCTATGTGGCTTTGTGAGCAAGGGTTTCATGTTTCTATTATCGGGCGAGATGAAGTGAAATTAGAAAATGTTAAGCGGATGAGTTCTACACTAGAAAATATTACATGCCTTTCGTTAGATTATCATAATGATGAAGATGTAAAGCTAGCTATTAAAAGTACAGTTGAGAAAAATGGCCCGATCACATTAGCTGTTGCATGGGTACACTCAAGTGCAAAGCATGCACTATCAAATATTTGTAAAGAACTAGATTTATCGTCTAAAACATATAGTTTATTTCATATTTTAGGTAGTAAAGCATCACGTATGACTGCACAAAAAATAGGGAGTACGCGATGTAGTTATCATAGAATTATTTTAGGTTTTATTTTAGAAGATACATATGGAAGATGGCTTACTCATGAAGAGATAGCTGATGGAGTTATAAAAGGGATTGAAAGTAAACGAACGGAGTGGATTGTAGGGAGAGTTGAACCGTGGGAATTACGACCAACATGGTGAGGGGGAGTAAGAAATGAAAACAACTATATATGTAACAAGGCATGGTGAAACAGAGTGGAATGTAGTGAAGCGAATGCAAGGACGGAAAAATTCTGCTTTAACTGAAAATGGTATAGTTCAGGCGAAACAATTAGGGAATCGAATGAAAGATTTACCAATCCATGCGATCTATAGTAGTCCGAGCGAAAGAACACTTCATACGGCAGAGTTAATAAAGGGGGAACGTGATATACCCATTATAGCGGATGAGCATTTCTATGAAATCAACATGGGTATATGGGAAGGACAAACAATCGCGGATATAGAAAAGCAATTTCCAGAAGAAGTACATCTGTTTTGGAATGAGCCACATCTTTTTCAGTCAACATCAGGCGAAAATTTTGAGGCCGTTTATGAAAGAGTAATTGAAGGGATGCAGCTTCTTTTAGAGAAGCATAAGGGACAAAGCATATTGATTGTTTCTCATGCGGCAGCAGCAAAATTACTTGTAGGGCATTTCGCGGGAATTGAAATAGAAAATGTGTGGGATGATCCATTTATGCATAGTGCTAGTTTGAGCATAATAGAATTTGAAGAGGGTATTGGTAAAGTGAAACAATTTGCAGATATAAGTCACTTTCAATAAATGTAAAAAAGGCCGCAAAACGGCCTTTTTTTGGTGGTATAAAAACTAGCAGTTACGTTTTTTATACCAGAAGTGATCAAATTTCTTATTTTTGCAAGATGGGAATTTATGTCCGCCTTTGCAATCATTCCATTTGTGCCCATCATCGTGACAGTCTTTACCATGATCACATGAATCATCGCAAGAGCCGCCGTGTCCGTGAGGGAAGAATTCGCATTTTTTACAGTAACATCGTTTAGTCCAGTAAAATTTCTTTTCAAAACGTACACATTTTGTAACGAAAGTACAATGTTTTCTACGCGTACGTTTTGTAACTAAAACGCATTCTTTTCTACGTGTTACTTTCGTAACGAACGTCCATTTTTGAACGCGTACACGAGTACATTTCGTAACAAATGTCCACTTTTTAACGTGAGTACATTTTGTAACAAATGTACAATGTTTCACACGAGTACATCTTGTTCTTGGGCATTTACAATCGTCGCTACACTCAATTTTTGAAGAGCAATCGTCATCACATTCGAATGTGCTTGGATCTTGGTGTAAGAAATCCTCCATCCCAGCACTTTTGATTTCTTCAACAGCTTTTCTAATATCACGTTTCATAGAAATCCTCCTTATCATGTATTAAGTTGAAAAGGTATTCTTTTTCCTTAACATGATATGAGAGATGACGTCTTTCTGAACAGGACAAGAGTGTAATTTTCTATAAATAGATGATAGCGGATGTATGGACAAGACAAGGCGCATACATTGAATGAAGAGAACTGAGAAGGGATGAGAAAATATGTTACCTTCATATGATTTTTTTGTTCATCCAATGTACTTAGTGGAATTGAAAAAAGACATTTGGTCAGATAGTCCAGTGCCAGCAAAATTAACTTATGGAAAAAAGAAATATGACATTGATATCGTATACCGAGGAGCTCATATTCGTGAGTTTGAGAAAAAATCTTATCATGTTATGTTTTATAAACCAAAAAAATTTCAAGGTGCGAAAGAGTTTCATTTGAATTCTGAGTTTATGGATCCGTCTCTCATACGAAATAAACTATCGCTAGACTTTTTTCATAACATTGGTGTACTTTCGCCAAAATCACAACATGTATTTATAAAAATTAATGGTCAAATTCAAGGTGTGTATTTACAGTTAGAATCGGTTGATGAAAACTTTTTGAAAAATAGAGGATTACCGAGTGGTTCTATTTATTATGCGATAGATGATGATGCGAATTTTTCATTAATGAGTGAACGAGATAAAGATGTTAAGACGGAGCTCTTTGCGGGTTATGAATTTAAATATTCGAATGAAAATAGTGAAGAACAACTGAGTGAATTTGTATTTCAAGCGAATACTTTGACGAGGGAAGCCTATGAAAAAGAGATTGGGAAGTTTCTACATGTAGATAAATATTTACGATGGTTAGCAGGAGTTATTTTTACGCAAAACTTTGATGGTTTTGTCCATAACTATGCACTATATCATAACGATGAAACAAATTTATTTGAAGTTATACCGTGGGATTATGATGCGACTTGGGGGCGAGATGTACAAGGGAGACCGCTTAATCATGAATATATCCGCATTCAAGGGTATAACACGCTAAGTGCAAGATTGTTAGACATACCTGTGTTTAGAAAGCAGTATCGAAGTATTTTAGAAGAAATATTAGAAGACCAATTTACAGTTTCGTTTATGAGGCCGAAAGTAGAAGGATTGTGTGAATTGATTCGTCCATATTTACTACAAGATCCATATATGAAAGAAAAATTAGAAACATTTGATCAAGAGGCTGATATGATTTATGAATATATAAATAAAAGAAGAAAATATATACAAGACCACTTATATGAATTGGATTAATTTTGAAAGAGATTGAAACGTTATCAATCTCTTTTTTTTGTATAATAAAGATGTATCAATAAAAGTGAAGTAATATATTTGAAAGAGAATGGGGATGCGGATATATGACGATTAAATGGATTGATTGGGTAAAACAAATACAATCTATAACCCAAGCAGGTTTAACGTATTCTAAGGATGTGTACGATATAGAACGCTTCCAACAATTACGAGACATTTCGATTTCGATGATGTCACATTACACAAAAACTGATTGGGAAGTTGTAGAGAAATTATTTGCAAGTGAGACAGGCTATCAAACACCTAAAGTTGATATAAGAGCAGTTGTTTTTCAAAATGAAAAGTTATTATTTGTGAAAGAAAAAAGCGATGGGAAATGGGCATTGCCAGGTGGATGGGCTGATGTCGGTTATACGCCAACCGAAGTTGCAGCAAAAGAGGTTGTCGAAGAGACGGGTTATGAGGTAGATCATTTTAAGTTACTAGCTATATTTGATAAAGAAAAACATCAACCATCTCCATCGGCGACGCATGTATATAAGATTTTCATTGGATGCGAGATTATTGGTGGAGAAAAGAAAACTAGCATTGAAACAGAAGAGGTGGAGTTTTTTGGTGAAAATGAATTGCCTAATTTATCAATTGCTAGAAATACAGAAGACCAAATTAAAGAGATGTTTGCCTACATGAAAGACCCGCAGAAAGAGAAATTAATAGATTAATCCTGCTTGAATTGTACATATTGTTAAAATGAAGATATTGGCAGATTGCAGCCTTTATGTAATAATGGGATGGTATGTGAAGAAAAAAGGAGATAAAAAAGAACATGTTAGCAAACATAATAGATCAGTTATTGCAATTTTTTGCAAGCTTAGGTTACTTTGGAGTAGCTCTTGCTTTAATGATTGAAGTAATCCCAAGTGAAATTGTACTTTCGTATGCTGGCTTTTTAGTAGCGGATGGTAAAATTAGTTTTGTGGGTGCAGTTATCGCCGGAACGATTGGTGGTACTTTAGCCCAAATCTTTTTATACTGGCTTGGATACTACGGAGGGCGTCCGGTTGTAGAGAAATATGGGAAATATCTGCTTATTAATAAACACCATTTAGACATAGCGGAAGGTTGGTTTAAGCGTTATGGAGCTGGCGTAATATTTTCTGCGCGCTTTATCCCAGTAGTACGTCATGCAATCTCTATTCCAGCAGGACTAGCTAAGATGCCATTAAAACTATTTACGCTTTATACGGTTGTAGCGATCATTCCATGGTCAATTCTATTTATATACTTAGGTGAAAAACTTGGTGGGAATTGGCGACAAATTAAAGAGTATGCATCTGATTACACACATTACATAATTATAGGAGCTGTTCTTTTTATTGCTCTATACTTCGGTTTAAAATATTTGAAAAAGAAAAAAACAACACGCTAAAGTCAATGATAATTCATTGGCTTTTTTTATTTGTTTCGGTTCGGTTCTAAAAAAAAAGAGTTGTCCATAATGTATAATAATAAAGCGTAGCGGAGGAATGTGATGAAAGGGTCACCGTTTATACGTGGAACGATATTTTTAACGATGGCAACGATGATATCAAAAATGTTAGGGTTTATATATGTTATACCATTTACAGCAATGGTCGGTACGAGTGGGTACGTTTTATATACGTATGCATATCGCCCCTATACAATTATGCTCAGCATTGCGACAATGGGATTACCACTTGCAGTTTCAAAAATGGTATCAAAATATGATCAACTGAATGATTATCATACGGTTAAGAGAGTGTTGAAAAGTGGAATCGTGTTTATGTTTATAATGGGAGTCATTTCGTGTTTTACGTTATATATGCTAGCTCCGCATTTAGCTAAGCTTGTCATCGATGGAAATGATCAAACGGGGAATAGTGTAGGAGCGGTTACTACTAATATTCGAATTGTAAGTTTTGCGTTAATACTTGTGCCAGTAATGAGTTTATTAAGGGGCTTCTTTCAAGGATTCCAATCGATGGGGCCTTCTGCATTAAGTGTAGTTGTAGAGCAATTTTTTCGGGTTTTAACCATTTTAATAGGAAGCTTTGTCGTTTTATATGTTTTAAAAGCGTCTGTTTCATTAGCGGTTGGTATTTCAACGTTCGGTGCATTTATGGGAGCTGTAGGTGGATTAACTGTTTTAAGTGCATATTATATAAGAAGGAGAAGGCACTTAAAGAAAAAAGAGATGGCAAGTATACCACAAACAACAAAATCCTTTTTCTCATTGTATAAGGAGCTCTTTACATATTCTATTCCTTTTGTTGTGGTGGGCTTAGCAATTCCGTTGTATCAGACTATTGATACATTTACAATTAATAAACTACTTATACAAATAGGGTATATGCAAGGAGAAGCGGAAAAAATTAATGCGATAATTGGTCTTGTTCAAATGGTTGTGCTCATCCCGGTATCCGTTGCGACAGCTTTTAGTATGTCTCTCGTACCAGAGATGACGAAAGCTTACACAGCAGGAAATACGAAGCTATTGTACAAACATTTTACGAGAACAAATGTATTAGTAGTAGCGATTACGGTGCCGGCTGCAATTGGAATGATTGTGTTAGCCAAGCCTGTATATACTCTTTTATTCGGTGCTGGAAATGATCCAGAGATGGGGAGAATCATTTTACAGTATTATGCTCCTGCTTGCATACTATTTTCTCTTTTTACAGTAACGGCTGCTATGCTACAAGGAATCAATCAACAGCAGAAGACGGTGCTAGGACTAGTGATTGGAATTATTGTGAAAATAGTTTTAAATATTGTATTGCTTCCGTATTTCGATTATGTAAGTTTTATTATTTCAACATACGCGGGCTATACGATTTCAGTTGGGTTTAACTTGTGGATGCTTTCTAAATATGTTATAAAGGCAACATAAGCTTTTAAGGCAGAGAGCACTCTGTCTTTTTCTATGTTTATAATATTTTTCTTATAAAAACGTTTTCAAAATAATTTTTCTATTGAAATTTAAACGTATGTTTCATATGCTGAGAATGGCGGTTTAAAAACTGTGATTTAAGAGAGGTAGATTCCTACATGTAAAAAGAATCGGGGTGATAGTATGTTAAATATATATTTAACAGACCGAAACGGAAAACTACAAGAGATTGAGGAAATGCAAAAGGGGTGCTGGATTAATGTACTTCATCCAACAGAAGAAGAAATTCAATATCTAGTACAAACTTTAAATGTAGACTTAGATTTCATTAAAGACCCTTTGGATGATGAAGAACGCTCTCGTATTGAAAAGGAAGACAATAATACTTTAATTATCGTGGATATTCCGACAGTTAGACATGACGAAGAAGGAAATTCGATTTATGACACGATTCCAATAGGTATGATTGTGATGCCAGATTGCTTTGTGACAATTTGTTTAGAAGAAAACCCAATTTTTGAACGTTTTATTAATCAACGTATTAAAGAATTTTATACGTTTAAGAAGACGCGCTTTGCACTTCAGCTCTTATATACGATTTCTACTTATTATTTAAGATACTTAAAGCAAATAAATCGAAAAACAATTGATTTAGAGCATCAATTAAATCAGTCAATGAAAAATAAAGAGATTTTCACATTATTAGGCCTTGAGAAAAGTTTAGTATACTTTACAACGTCATTAAAGGCTAATAAAATTGTGATTCAAAAGTTAATGCGTAATAGTACATTTTTAAAAATGTATGAAGACGATCAAGATTTATTAGAAGATGTATTAATTGAAAATAAACAGGCTATTGAAATGGCGGAAATATATAGTCACATTTTAAGTGGAATGATGAATACTTTTAGCTCCGTTATATCAAATAATTTAAATAGTGTTATGAAACTGTTAACGTCAATTACGATCATTTTATCTTTACCGACGATGGTTTCTAGTTTCTTTGGAATGAACGTAAAGGTTCCGTTTGAAGGGGAAGCCCACGGTTTTGTAATTGTACTCATCATATGTGTAACACTATCTTTCACGTTAGCTTTTGTTTTTTGGAAGAAACGTTACTTTTAACGATAAAAAAGCTGCTCTAGCATAGTTATATAACTACGCTAGAGCAGCTTTTTTGCTATGAAATCTCAAATTTTGAATAGAATATAACTTGTACAATGTAATGTATATAAAGGGTATGTATTCCATATAAACCTTGTCCAATTAATGAAATGGGGTTAAAATTACATATTGTTAATGAAAATTTGGAGGAAATACATCATGGAATTGTTTCAATTACCGAAAGCATTCCTGCAAATGAATACAATTTTTATCTCCATATTGATCGAAGCACTTCCTTTCGTGCTCATTGGTGTATTTATTTCAGGATTCATTCAAATGTTCGTGACAGAAGATATGGTAGCAAAATGGATGCCGAAAAACCGATTTCTGTCTGTTTTAGTAGCTACTTTTTTAGGGATGTTGTTTCCAGGTTGTGAATGTGGAATTGTTCCGATTGTAAGACGATTAATCGGAAAAGGGGTTCCGCCATATGCGGGGATTGCATTTATGTTAACTGGGCCAATTATTAATCCAGTTGTTTTATTTGCAACATACGTTGCCTTTGGAAGTAGTATGCACATGGTATGGTATCGTTCTATTGTAGCGATTATCGTAGCAATTATCGTTGGAATTATATTATCATTTATGTTTAGAGAACATCAATTAAGAGATGATCACTTCCCAGAAGTGAATCATAAGCGTCCATTACGTAAAAAAATGTGGGATGTATGTACGCATGCTGTTGAGGAATTTTTCTCGATGGGAAAATATTTAGTATTAGGTGCGTTAATTGCAGCTGCAGTTCAAACGTTCGTACAAACTTCAACACTTCTTGCTATAGGACAAGGGCCGTTCTCTTCACCAGCTGTTATGATGGGACTTGCTTACATATTATCACTTTGTTCAGAAGCGGATGCGTTTATTGCTTCATCATTCCAAAGTACATTTTCAACAGCATCACTTGTCGCGTTCCTTGTTTACGGACCGATGGTGGATATTAAAAATATGTTTATGATGCTTGCGACATTTAAAACGAAATTTGTAATTGTCGTTACAGTTACAGTTACACTTGTTGTTTATGCAAGCTCACTACTCATTTATGCGATGGGGTGGTAGGTTATGTTTCGAGCGTATATATTATTAGGTTTTACAATATTAATTGCGCAGCTTCATATTTCGGGTAACATTACGAAGTATATCAATATGAAGTATGCTTATTTATCAACAACAGCAGCAATTATTTTAGGTTTCTTAACGATTGTACAAATTATCGTCGTTTTCCAAAAAGAGCACCAAAAGGAAAAAGAGAAAAATGATTGCAGTTGTGACCATAGCCATTGCGGGCATGATCATTCAAAAGATGAGAATACATGGTGGAAAAAAGCATTTTCGTACTCATTGTTTTGTTTTCCGATTATCTCAGGCTTATTTTTCCCGATTGCAACGTTAGATTCAGATATTGTTAAGGCGAAAGGATTTCATTTTCCTGTTGCACAAGCAGAAAGTAAGGATCCATTTATGACAAGACAATTTCTAAGACCTGATACGAGCATTTATTACGGGAAAGAAGGATACCGCGGTGTAATGGAAAAAGGGAAGAAAGAGTTTGTTACGAAAGACAATATTAATTTGAAAGATGAAGACTTCCTAAAGGGTATGGAAACAATTTACAATTATCCTGGCGAGTTTACTGGGAAAAAATTATCTTTTAAAGGGTTTGTTTTTAGAGATGATTCTTCTAAAAAAGAACAATACTTCTTATTCCGTTTCGGTATTATACATTGTGTAGCAGATTCTGGTGTGTATGGTATGTTAGTGAAAAAACCAGAAGGTGTAGAATGGAAAAATGATGATTGGATTCAAATAGAGGGAGAAATTTCTACTGAATTTTATCAGCCGTTTCATGCGAATATTCCTGTATTAGAAGTAACGAAATGGAATAAAGTTGAACAGCCGAAAGAACAATATGTATTTAGAGGGGCCGATTGATAAGATCGGTTCTTTTTTGTGGACTAAAAGTTCTGAATGTTGTTAATATTAAACGTGTAGTTCATTTCGTATAGTGATTATTGAAATATTAGGGATAAATCATTAAAGGGGTGATAACAATGACAGAAGTAAAGGGGAAAACAGCCAATGAGTCAAGGGTGTTCAAAACGAGCCGAGTATTCCCAACAGATTTAAATGATCATAACACGCTATTTGGTGGGAAGATATTAGCGGAGATGGATATGGTTGCTTCTATTTCAGCATCCAGACATTCGAGAAAGGAATGTGTCACAGCATCTATGGACTGGGTCGATTTCTTACATCCTGTTCGTTCTTCAGATTGTGTTAGTTATGAATCTTTCGTAATTTGGACGGGAAGAACTTCAATGGAAGTGTTTGTGAAGGTAGTGGCTGAAGATTTAATCTCAGGTGAGAAGCGTATAGCGGCAACGTCATTCGTTACTTTTGTGGCACTTAGTAAGGAAAATAATCCAGTTCCTGTACCGCGTGTTATCCCTGAAACAGAAGAAGAGAAAGAATTACATCGTATTGCTGTGTTACGTGCAGAACAGCGTCATATACGTAAGGCAGAGAGTAAGAAAGTAGCCACATTGTTAACCTTTTGAGATGAATATTTAGCCATTTAATTTACTATAGTAGGCGGAAATGGTTTTAAAATGAAAAGCGGACACCTAAAAATAGGTGTCCGCTTTTATAGTTTTTTCATCCACATATCATATGACAGTAGCTACTTAGCAGAAGCAAGCAGCACCGACGATGATTAAGAGGATAAATAATACGACTAGTAGCGCAAATCCATTACCATGTGCGAAGCCCATTGTTATTTCCTCCTTTTATTTTAAGATACAACATACAATATGCAAATGAGCTATTGTTTGATATGGACATATATCATGCAATGACATATTTTCTTGAATGATAATGTAATAAAAAAGGGAAGATATAGAAATAACAGTAAGTGGAGAAAGGAATTTATCCATGAAGCACTTTTTCGCTATAATTCTTTGTTTAATAGGTGTATTCATTTGGATGAACATCGATGTGGAAATGGGGAAGGAAATGGCTAGTGAATATGAATTAGGACAAGTTCGATTAGGTGAATTTCAACTATATACGAACGGTGAAGAGTTATATAGAAAATTATTTGACGATATAAACGATGCAGAAAAGTATATATATATCCATTTTTATATTGTAGGAAAAGATGAAATAAGCCAAGAGTTTTTACAGTTATTAGAGAAAAAAGCATCTAGCGGAGTAGAAGTGAAATTGTCAGTCGATCGGATAGGCGGATATAAGTTGAAGAAAAAGGTAATTAGCCGATTAAAGGAAAACGGTGTGAAGTTTACATTTAGTAAAAAACTGAAACTGAAAAATGTGTTCTATTCTTTGCATCAACGGAATCATAGACGCATTGTTACCATAGATGGAAAGATATCATACGTCGGTGGCTTTAATATCGGAAAGGAGTACCTTGGACAAGATCCGAAGTTTGGGCCATGGCGTGATTATCACGTGCGCATCCATGGTGATGGTGCAGCGGATATGGAAAGAAAGTTCGCCGAAGATTGGAAAGAAGATACAGGAGAAAAAATGCCTATACATGAAAGTATACCTACATTAGGGAATGTGAAATATCAATATTTATTTTCAAATGGAAAAGGCTTATGGGAAAAGTATGGGACACTTTTAAAAAAGGCTAAAAAGTCTTTAATTATCGCTACACCATATTTTGTACCAAGTAAAGAAATGGTGAAAGAGTTAAAAGCTGCATTAAATCGTGGTGTTAATGTAAAAATTCTCGTGCCATTTAAAAGTGATGCCATATTGTTAAAACAAGCTGCCTATCCATATTTGAAAGATATGTTACATGCTGGAGCGGAGATTTATCAATATCGAAATGGATTCTTTCATGGGAAAGTAACAATCATTGATGGAGAAATTGTTGATATTGGGACAGCGAATTTTGATAATAGAAGTTTTTATTTAAATTGCGAGTCTAACTGTATCATATATGATAAAACAGTTGTTGATGAAGTATGGAGTCGATTACAGGTAGACTTTCATAAATCAAAACGATTTTCTGAAGAAGATTTTGAGAAAATTAGTGGATGGGATTGGTTTTTAGCAAGAATAGCGAATGTTTTAGCATCATATTTATAGCATATGGACAAAAGAGAAGGGAGGCGCTTTAATGGACTGTATGAAAGAATTAATGAGATATAGTTATATGCTAATATACAAGGTTGGAGAGTATGCTGGAAAGGTCAGAGACGAAGAATTAAAAAATCTATTACAGCACCATTTACCATATATGTTACAAGCATATAATGAACAAGTAAATTTTCAAGAAGGAGAGAATGTGCAGCATATAACCTGTGAAACAACGGAGTTTGATTTGCATGAAATGGAAAAGGAGACAGTTAGTAAATATACAGGGGATATTCATATTGCAACCTGTTATATTGCGCACTTGAAACGATTAGCTTTAAAGTTTGCTCAAGTTGCAGTGGAAGTTGCTAATCCGGAGTTTCGCTCATTTTTGGAAAATTGTTTCTTGAAAATGAACCGTTACGCTTATAGTGTGTGGCAATATGTTATGAAGAAGGAATATAAGATTACACATCTATATGAAAATGAAAAGTTTGCATGAGAAACTAAGGCGGAATGGTATGCGCCTTAGTTTTTTTACGTCCATTGAGAGGGGAAAACTAGTTTTATTGTGTATCAATTGGAAATGAAATATATAAATTTAAATTAGGTTTTGTTATCAGAAAATTTACAAAAATTTACCGTATATTTACTGTTTTTCAATCTCTTCTTTAAAAATAGAGAGTAATATGAGGTTGTACATATTCTATCACAAGGGGGAAACGCAAATGAATAAATGGGTTAAATCATTAACTGCTATGGCACTTGCAAGTTCTTTATTAATGGTAGGTTGTAGTAAAGGTGAGGACAAGAAGAAAGAAGACGAAACAACAACACAACAAGAGGACAAAAAGGATAAAGAAACAAGCGGAACTGAGAAGTCTACGGATTCTAAAGAAAAGAAATAATGTAATAATAGAGCTTCCTCTTTTATATGAGGAAGCTTTTTTGTTGTAAATTGATTGAGATTATTGAAAAATAGAAAGAGAATGAAAGAGGGGGAAAACAAATGAAAGTATGTATATTGGGAGCAACAGGACGAGTAGGTTCAAATATAATTAATTTAGCATTAAAGGATTCAGCTGAAGTGACTGCATTAGCGCGTGATTTAAATAGAATAGAAATACAACATGAAAGGTTACGAGTTATAGAAGGTAATGTATTGAACGAAGAGGATATAAAGAAAGCGATAGAAGGAAGTGATATAGTAATTAGTGCACTTGGAACGGATCAAAATAGAACATTAGCGAAGAGTATGCCACAAATTATAAAGCAAATGGAAGAAGCAGGGGTTCATAAAATTATTACAGTAGGAACAGCCGGTATTTTACAAGCAAGAACAAATCCAAATTTATATCGTTTCCAATCAACGGAATCCAAAAGGAAAACGACAACAGCAGCAGAAGATCATTTGGCTGCATATAAGGTACTAAGTAATAGTAATAATTTATGTTGGACAGTTGTTTGTCCGACACATTTAATAGATGGTGAGGCGACAGAGGTATATCGAACTGAAAAAGATATATTGCCAGAAGGTGGATCAAAAATTACAGTGGGTGATACGGCACACTTTGCATGGGATCTATGTAAGAAAAACATATATGAAAATAGCCGAGTAGGTATTGCATATTAAAAAACCATCCCGAAGTCGGGATGGTTAAAAGATGATATAACATACGAAGATGATAATCATAATGATTTGGAGAATTGCTTTCGCTACTGTACTGCTTAAAAAACCAACTACAGTAGCGACTCCAACTAGAAAGGCATCTTTTGGCGCTTTTTTATGCACTAGTTCTGTTATAAATACTGATAAGAACGGTATGATAATAAGTCCGAATGGTGGGAAGAAAAACGATCCAACAATGATAGAAATCATTCCGACACGTTCGCCCCATTTAGAACTACCGTATTTTTTTAAGAAATATCCATTTGCAATAAAATCAGCAACGAAAATGAAAAGAGTGAAAATGACTTGAATAATCCAAAAAGAAGTTGTTAATTCTCCTCCATTTATACCGAAATGGTAAATCAAATATCCAGCCCAGACAGCTAGTATGCCAGGGATAATGGGATAAATAAAGGCGAGAAATGAAACAATGAAACAGGCAATGATACAAATTGTTAATAAAACAGTCACTTTATAGCTCCTTTTTAATATCTAGTTTATGTACAGCAACTTTTTTGACTTGATGTCCATCAAGTTCTAATACTTTAAAT
Source organism: Bacillus cereus group sp. BfR-BA-01382 (assembly GCF_022663475.1). Taxonomy (NCBI): domain Bacteria; kingdom Bacillati; phylum Bacillota; class Bacilli; order Caryophanales; family Bacillaceae; genus Bacillus; species Bacillus cereus group sp. BfR-BA-01382. The sequence goes on along the minus strand of NZ_JAKUFQ010000015.1, from coordinate 19,706 downwards.
TGAAAACCAGCATATTCAATGGAATAGCCAGCTTCAATATTTAAGTCAACTGCTTGAGAGAGAATCCACCCTCCGATTGTATCTAAATCACTATCATCAATATGTAGGCCAAACATATCATTTACTTCAGAAATAAGTACCTTTCCATCTACAACAGTAAGCTTAGGTGTACGTTTTTCAATCATAGGTGGTTCATCCGCATCGAATTCATCTTGAATTTCTCCAATGATTTCTTCAAGAATATCTTCCATCGTTAAAAGTCCGGCAGTGCCACCATATTCATCCATAACGATTGCCATCTGAACGCGATTTTTTTGAAGGTGGACTAACGTTTTACGAATTGGAACTGTTTCAAATACAGTTAGAACAGGATGTATATAAGATTCAAGTGGTTTATAAATACCTTTCGTTTGATCATGGAATACTTCTTTCGTATTGATCATCCCAATGATATCATCTTTATCTTTTTCAATGATTGGATAGCGTGTATATTTCTCAGTAGCGACGATATCCATATTTTCTTCTAACGTATTTTCAGTAGATAAGCAAATCATTTCGGTACGAGGAACCATAATTTCTTTCGCAACTCGATCATCAAATTCAAAAATGTTATTTACATATTTATATTCGGTTTGGTTTATTTCACCGCTTTTAAAACTTTCACCTAAAATGAGTCGCAATTCCTCTTCAGAATGAGCAAGTTCATTTTCTTTCGCAGGTTCTAATCCGAGTAGTTTTGTGAAAAATATAGCTGCACTATTTAGTAGCCAAATGAATGGATACATAATTTTATCAAATAAAATAAGTGGTCTTGCAAATTTGAGTGTGATTGCTTCTGCTTTTTGAATTGCGAAAGACTTTGGAACTAACTCACCTAATACAACGTGGAAAAATGTAATAACACTAAAAGCAATAACAAAAGATAAAGTGTTAGCCATTGTTCCAGTAATATTAATTTTTTCAAAGAGCGGTCGTAGCATATGCTCCACAGTCGGTTCACCAAGCCAACCAAGCCCTAAAGAAGTGATCGTAATGCCGAGTTGACAAGCTGATAAATAAACATCTAAATTAGATAGGACACTTCTTGCAGCTAAAGCTTGTTTATTACCTTCATTTGCAAGTTGGTCAATTCGACTTTTACGTACTTTTACAACAGCGAATTCTGATGCGACGAAAAAGCCAGAAATAAGAATAAGTACAAATATGAGAAAAATATTTAATATGTCCAAGTGTGTTCTCTATTCCAAGGTTTGGAATAAAGATGTCACCTCCTGCAATTATGTTATACTTTTATAATAAATCCAAATGAAAAGAATAGTCAAAGGAAAAGGGTAAATATTGGTATGTTTCTGTAATAGTTTTTGAATTTGCTGTTATTTTGTCCGCTATACAAAAGGAATAACCCCTTACTTTTAGATTATAGAGGGTAATTTCAAATTAAGGTTTTGGAACACTTCTTGTTAAAGTATATGACTGTTGCTTGGAGTAGTTTGTGGTCCATAGTGTTTGAAGAAAAGAAAGTATGCTATATGGGATATAGAGTAGTAATAAGCCTATTGTAACAATTATGGGTGAATTTCCGCCAAATTGAACGATAAATTGTAACAGTCCACTTGTATGAAAAACGCATTCCATAAAAACGAATGAAAGAATAATGGAACCTAAAATTGATTTATGATTCGAAGTAAGCGCCAAAAACAATGTATCCACAAGAAAAGAATCATGTTTTATTTCATATTCATTTGTGTTTTTCAAGAAAGGAATCCATTTTTTTATTGCTTGCATAACGATAATCATGGAAGTACTACATACGATGATAAAAGATGAGTAGTAAGGAAGGTTTATAAATTGTGCGACGTATAGAAGTAGTAATAAGACTGAACATTGTAATACTACAGTGCAAAAAGAGTAAGGTATCCAATTCAATACAGTAGTAAACTTTTTAAACGAGTTAGGTACTTTGAAAAATAAATGGCCGATACCCAAACTTATGAAAAATCCGATCGCAAGGGTAAAAGTAAAACGAACAATCGATATAAAATATATTTCCCATATGTAAGGGAATAATGGTGTTGAATGATTAGAAGTATGTATCATTTGATTTGCTGAGAAAAAGATAGATTCATGCATCCAATCAACCTTTGGAATTGATATAGAAGAAAGCTGTGCGAAGTTTTGAAAAATGCTAATAAATCCATTTTGATAAGAGTAATTGTGTGTAATAAAAAGAGCTGGAATTGGACTTATGGCAAAAATAACAATAACACCAATTATTAATTTGTATATATGTGAGCGTAATAAGGACATATAACCACCTACTCTTGGAATATTCAGAAAATTCTTATTCTTATTTTAGCCGTTTTTGGAGCAAGTTACAATATATTTTTCTTTAAGTATCGGTAGATGGATAGTTTTAAATTCTTTTTAGAAATCTATTTTATGTATGAAATATAAAGCAGAAACGGGTATGTAACAGTACGAATACAAAAAGCGTGAACAGTTTTGCATTTTCACACTTTTTGTATGGAATGAAGAGAAATGTAGGGAAGTGTCGAAAGGATTAAATAGATTTTTTTAATTTGAAAGTGATACCATGTAATTAAACGGTGTTTAAATCTTTGTTTAACTAATAAATTCTAGAGGGGGGATATAAATTGGAGGGAAATGAAAACGTATCAACGAAAGAAAAGATTTTAAATACAACATTGGAATTAATTAAAACAGAAGGTTTTGAAAGGGTAACGATAAGAAAAATTGCAGCATTGTCAGATGTAAATATCGCGCTTGTAAATTACCATTTTGGTTCAAAAGAAAAGTTGATTAGTGAGACGATTAGAGTCTTATTAATTAGCTTTCAAGGCACTTTTTCTATTTTAGATAATATTACAGTGCCAGCAAAAGAAAGATTAAAAATATTTTTATTGGATTATGTACTAGTAATTCGGCAATATCCGAAGTTAGTTAGGAAGATTATTGCAATGGGAACTACGGCATTTACATCTCAATACGAATATGGGGATTTTTTGAAGAGGCTAGGTTTTAGTAAAGTGAAGAATATTTTGAGCGAAATAACGAATGAAACGGATCAGGAAATTTTAATGATGATGACAGTACAAATATTTGGATCTATTTTTCTTCCCACATTAATGATGCCAATTCTCGAATCAGGGGCAGATATAAAAGTACCATCTGTAGAAAAACAGATTGATTTCCTATTTGAACGCTATTTTTATAAAAATTGAGATAGTGGGTGATAGAGATGGCTAGTTTCTTTAGAAAGCATTGGTGTGATATAGGATTAGTGGTCGCTATTGTTGTCGTAGTTTGTTTAGTCGCGAATTTGGGAGAAATGAGTGAAATGAAAGTACTGTTATGGTTAAGTTTTGTGGCCATTTTAGTGCATCAATTTGAAGAGTATCGTTGGCCAGGTTATTTTGCTGGTCTATTTAATGTAGTTATATTTAAAAGTGATATACCAGATCGCTATCCATTAAATACGCAATCTGCTATGGTAATAAATATTTTGATTACGTATGTTTTTTATTTACTCCCGGTTTTCTTTCAAAATATAATATGGCTTGGGTTGGCACCTATTTTAATGGGATTTTTTCAATTCATATGGCATGGTATTTTTGCGAATATAAAAGCTAAAACAATATATAATCCGGGATTAGGTGCGGTTGTATTACTACATGTTCCAATTGGTTATGTATATATGAGATATATTCTTTTACACAATCTGGCTACAAATTTGGATTGGTTATTTGGGGTGATCTACTTTCTAATAGCTACCTATTTTTTAATTATAAAAGGAAATATATTAATGAAAAGTAAGGAGACAAATCATTACTTTTCTAAAAAGCAACTAGGTCCGTACAAATGATACATTGAAGTGATTCAGAATTCAGAGGAAGGGTTTTAGATGCTGAAGAAAGTGCAAGTGAAGGATTCATGAATAAATTATGACAAGAAAATGGAAAATTTTCAGAAAAATAAAATAAATTATTTATTTTTTTCTGAAAATATAATATAGTTATGGCACAGAAAGTATTTTAACATAAGGAGGCTTTTTATGAGGATTAAAGGGAATTACGTGCCGAAAAGGGAAGTTTTACTGTGCTCAAGTTCGATTACGATAGGGGAAGCGTTAGAGCATTTAAATAAAACGGGGTATCGTTGTGTACCAGTTTTAGATGAAAAAAAAGAGAAATTTTTAGGGAATATATATAAAGTAGATATTTTAGAATATAAAGGATCGCTTGATGAGAGTGTAATACAATTATTAAACGATAAAGAAGGATTTGTGAGAGAAGATTCATCTTTCTTTAAAGTATTTTTTACAATAAAAAAATTGCCATATTTATCAGTAGTTGACGAAAAAGGGATTTTCCTTGGAATTTTAACGCATAAAAAAGTTTTTGAGTTATTAGAGGATGCATGGGGCGTTCACTCTAGTAAATACTCTGTCATGATTGGAACGCAAGACTATAATGGAGCAATTCAAAAGTTATCGACAGTTTTAAAGAAATACAATGGTATTCAAAGTTTGATGACTTTTGATAATGATGCCTTATTAGTTCGTAGAATTATGTTTACATTAGGAGAAGAGTTTAACGACGGTGAATTAGAGACATTATTGAAAGATTTAGAAGATCACGGATTTAGAGTTGTGTATGTGGAAGAGATGAAAAATCCACGTGAAGTTGAAACGATAGAGTAACATACAAAAGCCATCTAATTATCTTGGATGGCTTTTGTTATGTTACGTGTGTAAAGTTATTTGAAAATAACGATAGGATAATAGGAGAGATTGTAACAATATTTGTGTAAGAGAATAAAAATTGTAGATAATTTCGATTTTCAAAAAAATCAATTTGAAAATATGTTTTTATTTTGCAACTAAATATGTTACTATATGTGTGATAAAAACAAAGAGGTCTGACAACTATACTCCACGTAATAACACTCTAATGATTTAAAAATTCAAAAAAATCAAAATTCGAAAATAACAATTGTATTAATGATTAGAGTAAAAATAAGGGGAATGGAGAAATTATGGAGAAAGACACTGCTTTGTAAGGGGCATATTTTATCATCTTGAGCAGAGAGGAGGATGCATAGCATATTGTAAAATATAGAGATAAACAATGGAAAAGTGCTATGCAAATGAAGAGCATGAAGGGACGTTTAAGGCCAGGTGATACGGTAGCAATTGGTTTAATGCTATTTGCATTATTTTTAGGAGCAGGAAATTTAATTTTTCCGCCAGTTTTAGGTCAACAAGCAGGAGAGAATGTTTGGATTGCTACAATAGGATTCCTTGTAACGGGAGTCGGATTACCCCTACTAGCTGTAACAGCTGTCGCGTTTGTAGAGGGGGACTTGAAAGCGCTGTCTTCTAGAGTCCACCCTATATTTGCGTTTATTTTCCCATTGATTAGTTATTTAGCAATTGGACCATTTTTCGCAATCCCGCGTACTGGAGCTGTTTCGTTTGAAATGGGTATGAAGCCGTTTTTATCAGAGGCAATGGTTTCAGAGTGGTATATGCTATTTCTTTTCACGATAGTTTTCTTCGGAATAACGTGGTATTTATCATTAAATCCATCTAAATTAGTGGATTGGTTCGGAAAGTTTCTTACGCCACTATTGGTATTAATTGTCGCTGTTATTGTCGGAAAGGCAATTATTGATCCAATTGGAGAGCCGGCTGCGCCGTTAGCTGCTTACAAAGAAAATGCTTTCTTTGGTGGATTTATTCAAGGATATTTAACGATGGATGCAATTAGTGCTCTCGTATTTGGAATTGTCGTTGTACAAGTTATTCGCTCTAAAGGGATAAAAGAGAGTAGTCAAATTGCAAAAATAACAGTCGTATCAGGTATTATTGCTGTACTTGGTTTAACGTTAATTTATTTATCACTTGCTTATCTTGGTTCAACAAGTACATCACTTGGTGTCTCAGAAAACGGTGGTCTTATTTTAACGAATGTTGTAAATGAGCTATATGGGACGAGTGGTAAAATTTTATTGGGGCTTGTTATTATACTCGCTTGTTTAACAACTTCTGTTGGGTTAACATCTGCGTGTGCGGGTTTCTTTACAAACTTATTCCCAAAACTTTCACATAAAACGATTGTAACAATGGTATGTGTATTTAGTTTAATTGTATCTAACCTAGGTTTAACACAATTAATCGCCGTAACATTACCTGTGTTAATGATCATTTATCCAGTTGCAATTGTATTAATCGTACTTTCGTATTTCCATAAGTGGATTGGGAAGCGTAATACAATTTATATTGGAGCTATTTTAGGTGCATTGTTAATTAGTTTCTTTAACGGTTTAGAAAGTGCGAACATTAAAATTGACGTGATTTCTAATGTACTACAAATGTTACCGTTATATAACGAAGGAATCGGATGGTTAATTCCATCATGTATTGGCGGGATTCTCGGTTTCTTCCTCTATAAATCAAATGAATCAAGTAAATTACAAAAGAAAGGTGCTTAGGCACCTTTCTTTTTTTGAAGGGGATTTTTATATTTTGTCTAAGTAATAATTGGGAGGAATGATAAAATGGCTAATTTTGAAGATTTTTTAAATTTGGATTTGCGAATTGGAACTGTAATACATGCAGAGGAATTTAAAGAAGCGAGAGTTCCAGCGATTAAACTAGAAATTGATTTTGGAGAAATTGGGATAAAGCAGTCAAGTGCTCAAATTACGAAAAGGTATAGCCCAGAAGGTTTAGTCGGTCAACAAATTGTTGCTGTTGTAAATTTCCCGCCAAAGCGTGTAGCTGGATTTAAATCGGAAGTGCTTGTGCTTGGCGGCGTTCCTGAAGCTGATGATGTTGTGTTGCTTCAGCCTAATATGGAATTGCCAAATGGAACAAAAATTAGCTAGGGTGAAGGCAGGGGCTAATATGGGTATCGGACGAGAATATTTACAATGTGCGATTTCGAACTTTAAAGCAACAAAGAAGCAAGGGGAACGGGCACTTTCTCAATTATCATACGAACAAATACAATGGTCTTCTCATGAAGAAACAAATAGTATAGCGATTATTATAAAGCATCTGCATGGTAATATGCGTTCTAGATGGACGGATTTTTTAACATCTGATGGTGAAAAAGTTGATCGTGACCGAGATGGTGAATTTGAAGGAGGCTATTCTTCAAAGAAGGAAGCCCTTGCAGCGTGGCAAGAAGGATGGGAATACGTTTTTAATACGATGAATACGATATTGCCGGAACATCTATTGAAGACGGTATACATTCGTGGTGAAGCTCATACGGTCCTGCAAGCAATTGAAAGGCAAATTTCTCATTATGCATTGCATATTGGACAGATTATTTACATCGGTAAAATGTTAAAAGAAAATGAGTGGCTATGTTTAAGCATTCCTAAAGGACAGTCAACTCGTTATGTAGAGAAAAAACGTTCAACATAATAATAAGAAAGAAACCGATAAAAAATGGGGAAAAAGAAAGTCAGCCAAATAATAGATGGTTCTGTAATCATAAGAATACTGCCAAAAATAAGTCCATATACAATAAGAAAGAAATTGAAAAGTGTATTCACAGGGAGAAACCGTGAGATGAACACTTGCTGTCGTTTAAAACAATCACTGTGAAATAAATAAAAGCGGAAGCACCATGTGGCTGTAATAAGATCTTTCTTTCTTACAATTCTTTTTTTGCATGTATGACAGATAAATGGTGGTTGCATTTCATTACGCTCCATTTTTTATTTTCATAATAATGTGAGACAAAAGTAGGTACAAAGTGTAAGTTCCTATATACGCTCCTGCAATAAGGAAAAATGGATTCAGTAAAATTCCATGAATGCTTGTCATGAAAACTAAATCTTGTATTAAAACATCGTATATATTAATGGAAATAATTGTACCGAGTACATACAGTGCCAAGTACGCAGAAATATGTAGCACAATAGAGACTTTTGGATGCTTAGCGGACAAATAAAAAATGAATGATAGAGCGATTGGTAATATTCCTATTAATAGCTTCAATTCATTTCACCTCATTAACAATATAGCCGAAATTTTAACGGTCTATTCTCTAGGGCTTGTACATAACTTGAAATAGAGAGGTGATAGTATGAATCGGGGCTTTTTTTTTATGAAGTTTACAAGCATGCGTAAGTTAGTTTTATTTGTTATTACTACAGTGCTAGCGACTTTTTTTCTTATTAGTATGATGGTAACCTCTATGAAAGAGACGAAGTCAACGTATTTATATAATTGGTTAAATGAGTTATCGATGAATGGTTACATGTATGTACTTGGAAAAGAGAATCATTATTTTACACAGGAGTATCGAAATTTGAATCAAGATTTTTCAATTTCTTCTTTTCTCTTTTCTATGGCTACAAATATTCGCTTTAATGATGTACGCAGTTTTGTCGGGAAAGAGCTCCCTGGGTTTGGTAAGTACGATACAGAAATTGTTATTGCGGGTGAGGGTACAAATTATTCTAACTTACCGATAGAGTCGAGTGTCCCTCTTGAAGAAGTAGTGAAGGAACGGACTAGTGGAACTGGACAAGCACCTAAACAAGATACGAGTAAAGAGAAAAAACAGCCGTCCCAAACGACCGGGAAAAGACAAGTTGCGTTTATTTATCATACACATAGCTGGGAATCCTATTTACCTTTACTTAACTTAACGAATGACCCGAATCCGAATAAAGCAACGAGTTCTGTATCGAATATTTCTATATTAGGAGACCGTTTCCGTGAACAACTAGAAGGTGAAGGAATTGGCGCCACTAACGATAAGAGTGATGTTGGTCAAAAGTTAATAAGTAAAGGTTTAAACAGTAATAGTTCGTATAAGATGTCACGAGAAATTGTGCAGCAAGCTATGGCTGGAAATAAAGATCTTCAATACTTTTTTGATTTGCATCGTGATAGTGCCCGAAAGAATGTAACGACAAAAACAATTGGAGATAAATCATATGCAAAGCTTGCATTTGTAGTAGGGAAAGGAAATAAAAACTATGAAAAAAACTTACAATTAGCGACAGCTTTACATGAGGCGATTAATAAGAAATATCCAGGAGTGAGTCGTGGGGTCATTCAAAAAGGGTTCCAGACAGGAAATGGAATCTATAATCAAGACCTATCAGGACAAGCGATATTAATAGAAGTTGGCGGTGTAGATAATACAGAGGAAGAATTGAATCGATCAATTGATGCACTTGCTAAAGCATTTGGTGAATATTTTTGGCAGGCAGAAAAAGTGAATGGATAAAGTGAAATTTAAATTGGTGAGAGACCTCACCTGATGAAGATGAGTTCACAGTATTTTTGAAAAAACGTAAGTGTAATGCTTGCGTTTTTTCTTTGTAATGATGAGACGTCACAGAATAGACATAATTTGTCGTTGTTATAGTAATATCGAAATTTGTCAATTTATAGTAGGAGATTTACAAAGGGATTTTCGGGAAAGTAGAGAAAATCTTTTTATAAGGAAAACTTTTTATTATGAAACTGGTAGGGTGATTGAAGTGATTAGGGAAATCGAAATAGAAGATGCAGCATCATTTTTGCAATTAAGTAAGCAATTAGATGAAGAAACGAAGTTTATGTTATATGAACCAGGAGAAAGAAAAACTACAGCTGAGCAACAAGAAAAAATGATCCATCGCTTTATAGAAAATGAATATGCAACAATATTTGTAGCAGTTGAAGATGAGAGGATAGTAGGTTTTATATTAGTGAATGGAAATAACATTCAAAGAAAGAGGCATGTAGCAACCATTGTAATTGGTATTTTGCAAGAGTATAACGGGCGAGGTATTGGGACGAGATTGTTTAAAGAGGTTGAGAAGTGGGCAAAATTACATGATGTATGGCGTTTAGAATTAACAGTAATGGCCCACAATACAAGAGCTCAGGCACTATATAAAAAAGCTGGATTTGAGAAAGAAGGTGTCAAAAAAGCTGCTCTTATTATCGATGGAAAGGGCATCGATGAGTATGAAATGGCCAAATTATTAAAATAAGAGGTCGTTATATGAAAAAAAGATGGGCACTACTTGGTATCATAGCTGCAATAATTATTGTTGGAGTAGCAGGAATCAATTATAAAATGTATAAGGATAAGCAGGCGCGGGAAGTAAGTGTAAATAGCATATTTCCGAAAGCAAAAGAAACGATTGCTAATATGGATGGGGATATTGCGGTAATTAATAATCCGAATTCAATGCTTGTACTTGTGAATAAAAGTAGGCGTTTACCAGATGGGTATAGACCGCCAGATTTAGTTATTCCGAAAGTGCGCTACTCTAGTGAAGGTGATCAAGAAAAGAAAAAGATGAGAAAAGAGGCAGCGAGGGCGCTTGAGGATATGTTTCAGCAGGCTGACAACGAGCGTATTTTCCTGTTTGCAGTTTCTGGATTTAGATCTTTTGATCGACAAAAAGCATTAAATACGATGTATAAAAAACAAGATGGAGAAGCAAAAACAGCAATGTCTAGCGCGGTTCCTGGTACAAGTGAGCATCAAACTGGACTAGCTATGGATATTACGTCTCAATCTGCTAAATTTCAGTTAGAGACGGTTTTTGGGGAAACGAAAGAAGGTCAGTGGCTTTCTGAAAATGCCCATAAATTTGGTTTTGTGATTCGATACACAAAAGCGAAAGAGACGATTACGGGCTATCGGTATGAACCATGGCACGTAAGGTATGTGGGAAATCCACAAGCTACATATTTGTATGATAATCAACTGACGCTTGAAGAAGTAACAGAGTGAACAATTGAGGGGAGAGGCGTACAATGACGATGTTATATAAGAAAAAAGTACATGCATATATTACAAGAGAAAAAGAGGGGGTTATGCAATTACTTGTTTTTAAACATCGTGATATACATGAAGCTGGTATTCAAGTGCCAGGGGGAACGGTTGATGAAGGTGAAACGTTAGAAGCGGCTATATTGCGTGAAGTACAGGAAGAATCCGGATTGCGTCATTTATGCATAGAGCGTTTTTTAGCAGATTACATTATACATATGAAAGAAAAACAGGAATATGAAAAACGCCACTTTTTCCATGTAACTTTACTAACAGATGTAAAGGATACTTGGGAACATATTGTAAGTGCTGGTGAGGAAGATAAAGGATTAGTATTTTGCTACGAATGGATTAATATTGCAAAATGCCCTGAATTAGCTGGGAAACAAGGTGAGTTTTTACATTTGTTAGATGAAGTATACGCACAGTAATGTAAGAGTCTGAAGCGAAGGTTAATCCGTTTCAGACTTTTTTTATTTTTCGGGAAATTAAAGGTGTTTAAATAAGGAAATTGAATTTCTTTAAAGGGATATTAATTTAGGATGTGTTGAGGTGAAAAAATGAAAAAGTAAGGGGTATACGCTAAAAAAGTTCATATAAGGGAGAATATAAATGGAAATTCAGTTTAATCCAATCTTAAAAACGGAACTAACAATTCAAGATATTCAAAATGAAATGGAATCTGGAAAGTTAACTTCAAAAGAGCTAGTGATGTATTATCTCTATAGAATCGCAAAGTATGATCAAGACGGACCGAAAATCAATTCAATTTTAGAAATCAATCCAGATGCTATTTTTATTGCAGAAGCGTTAGATCATGAAAGAAAGACAAAGGGTGTAAGGGGTCCGCTACTTGGTTAAGGATAATATTGAAACGAATGACTCCATGCATACAAGTGCAGGTACGATTGCTCTAGAACAAAATATAAGTAGTGAAGATGCATTTCTCGTTACTAAACTGCGAGAAGCAGGGGCCGTGATAATAGGAAAAACGAATATGACAGAATTAGCAAATGCAATGTCTTTTAAAATGTGGGCTGGATATAGTGCAAGAGGTGGTCAAACAATTAATCCATACGGAACGGGTAAGGATGGTATGTTTGTTGGGGGCTCAAGTACAGGCTCTGCGATAGCAGTTGCCGCTAACTTTACAGTAGTATCTATTGGGACAGAAACCGATGCTTCTATTTTGAGCCCCGCTGTTCAAAACTCTGTAGTTGGCATTAAACCGACTGTCGGTCTAATTAGTCGTAGAGGAATTATTCCATTCACTTATTCGCAAGATACAGCTGGACCATTTGCTAGAACAGTAACAGATGCCGCTATTTTACTAGGGAGCTTAACTGGAGTGGATGAGAAAGATGTAGCAACTCGTAAAAGTGAAGGTAGGGCATATCCGGATTATACATCTTACCTTGATGCTAATGGTTTAAATGGAGCGAAAATTGGTGTGTTTAACGACGCACCAAAAGATTATTACGAAAATGGTGAGTATGATGAAAAATTGTTTAAAGAAACGATCCAAGTATTACGTAATGAAGGAGCGGCAGTAGTAGAGAATATTGATATTCATTCTTTTCATAGAGAATGGAGTTGGGGAGTTCCGCTTTATGAACTGAAGCATAGTTTAGATAACTATCTTTCTAAATTACCTTCTACTATTCCGGTACATTCTATTTCGGAGTTAATGGAGTTTAATGCAAACATAGCAGAAAGAGCTTTAAAATATGGACAAACTAAGTTAGAGAGAAGAAAAGATTTTCCTAATACGTTACGAAATCCAGAATATTTAAATGCGAGATTAGAAGATATATATTTTTCTCAAGAACAAGGCATTGATTTTGCATTGGAAAAATATAATCTTGATGCGATACTGTTTCCTTCCTATATAGGTTCTACTATATGTGCGAAAGCGGGTTATCCGTCTATAGCAATACCAGCAGGGTATATGGAAAGCGGGAGACCTTTTGGAATTACGATTGCAAGTACTGCCTTTAGTGAAGGGATATTAATTAAGCTAGCTTACGCTTTTGAACAGGCGACAAAACATAGAAAAATCCCGAACTTGTCATGAACAGAATAAACAAAAAGGACAGGGAATTCCTGTCCTTTTTGCTGTGTTGACTACAGTGATAGATTATTCTACTCTGGTTTATAATATTTTAATAAACTGAAAGATAAACAAGCGGAACATAAAATAAGAATAGAAGCGATTATATAAATTGTACGGACACCGAACATATCAGTAATAATGCCAACGCTAAGCATAGAAAGACCAGAAGTTGTTGAAAGAAGGGCGCCATGTGCTGTATACATTTTTGATAATAAAGAAGGGGCGACACTTGATTGTAAAACTGTCGTTTGAGAAATATCTCTAATTTGATAACATGGTCCCATTAGAACACATAGAAAAAGCGCAATAAATCCGCTGCTCGTCATACCATATAAAAATGTAAGAATGCTAAACATAAGAGAGCCAATCGACATGGATCGTATTAAATTGTTTTGAATATAGGAACTCATTTTCCATGCTAATAGACCACCGATTAACGTACCAACATAATAACTTGTATTAATATATCCCCACCATTCTTCGCTTTTATGAAGAATAGACGTAACATATGCCATTGTAATAGCACCAATCCATATTGTCCCTGCGAAAGTTTCAATTAAGTCCATATATGTAACGGTACGGAGAGAAGGATTTTGAAATAAGAGTTTCCAACCTTCCGATAAAGCAGTACTTTTTGAAGAGGGAGGGTCTGCTATTCGTTCAGTATGTATGGTATGTAATGAAAAGTGTAATGCAATGCATCCAAAAATCATCAACATGTTATTAATCATGAGTGTAGATGTAGCGCCAATGAGAAGAACGATAACACTCGTAAATGAATAAGCGGCGGCTTGCGCAATTTGTGTTGAAAAGGAAAAGATACTATTTACTTTTACTAATTTTTCTTTTGGTGTAAGGCGCGGAAGAATGCTGTATAGTAATGGAGAACTCCATCCACTACATAATGAAATGAAAAAAATAAAAGTTAATAGAGCTATAATATTTGTGGATAAGACCGGAAATAAAATCATTAATAATAGTAAAAAGACTGTTTTTAGCCATTGTAGCGTATATAACAACGTATAAGGTGGAAAACGATTTACTATAAGAGGTGCAGAGATGTTAGCAATTAGATTTGTGATAACTTGTAATAGTGGAAAAAGAGCAGTAATAGTAGCTGATTTAGTTGCTATATAAATATGAGTTGTAATAATCATTACATATACGATGTCAGCAAGAGTAATGCATATTTTGGAACCTAAGTAGTAAGTTAGTGACTGGTTTTTCAATAAGAATACCACCTCTAAAAAATAGTATTTAGTAATTAGAATAATTGTAGTTTAAAAATTAAAATTTTTAAAGAATTTCATTTTTTGTCACTTTTTGAAAGGAATTTTCATGTATAATGAAGAATATATTGATATAGTATTATATTAATAATCATTGTAACAGTGAGTATGTACAATAGCTTGTAGCAAACGCCCAAGTGTAAGAAAGGGCGGATAAACCATTCTTTTCTTCATATACATATAGAAAATGAGAAAGAAAGTGAGGGTTGCATATGGCTGCTTGGGTAATTTGGTTTATAATAGCTGGTATTTTATTTATCGCAGAAATGTTGTCGATTACATTTTACATGCTTTGGCTTGGAATTGGGGCTGTTGTCGGAGGTCTTATTGCTTTGTTTGCTCCTGATGCACTACTGTTACAAGTTACTGTTGGTGCAATTGTAAGTTTAACTTTGACATTCTTTACGAAAAGAATTTCAAAAAACTTTCGAGAAGCAAAAGGTTTTACTGATACAGTAGATATGCTTGTTGGTAAAAAAGGGATTATTATGCAAGCGATTACAAATGAAGCGAATGGTATTGTAAAGGTGGATGGAGATACTTGGACAGCTATTGCAGATTCTTCAATTGATGCTGGAGAAAAAGTCGTTGTTATAAAGAGGCATAGTACTATATTACAAGTGAAAAAGGAGAGTGAATAAATATGGTAGCATTAACGTTAACGATTATATTCGCACTAATTGTAGTTACATTTATCGCATTAACAATTAAAATTATTCCTCAGCAAAAAGTTGGGGTTGTTGAAAGATTTGGTAAGTTTCAACGTATCATGCACCCTGGGTTAAATATTTTAATACCAATTGTAGATCGTGTCCGTGTATATCATGACTTACGTATTCAACAAACGAATGTACCACCGCAAAAGGTAATTACGAAAGATAATGTTCAAGTAGAAATTGATACAATTATTTTCTATCAAATTGTTGAACCAGAACTTGCGACATATGGTATTTCAAACTATGAATATGGTGTTCGTAATATTACTTCAGCAACGATGCGTCAAATCATCGGTAAAATGGAACTAGATGAAACGTTATCTGGTCGTGAAAAAATTTCAACAGAAATCCGCTTAGCGCTTGATGAAGCAACAGAAAAATGGGGCGTACGTATTGAACGTGTCGAAGTTGTTGATATTAACCCGCCAAAAGATGTGCAAGCATCAATGGAAAAACAAATGAAGGCTGAGCGTAATAAACGTGCGATTATTTTAGAAGCTGAAGCAGCAAAACAAGATAAAGTTCTTCGCGCTGAAGGGGAAAAGCAAAGTAAAATCTTGATGGCTGAAGGGGATAAAGAAGCGCGTATTCGCGAAGCTGAAGGTTTAAAAGAAGCGAAAGAATTAGAAGCGCAAGGGGAAGCAAGAGCAATTGAAGAAATCGCAAAAGCAGAACAAAACCGTATTGAATTGCTTCGTGAAGCGAATATAGATGAACGTATACTTGCTTATAAATCATTTGAATCATTAGAAGAAGTTGCAAAAGGACCAGCAAATAAAGTCTTTATTCCGTCTAATGCAATTGAAACACTTGGTACTCTTGGGGCAATTGGAGAAATATTTAAAGAAAAACAAGCGAAGAAACTACCTTCAAATGATACAGGAAAAGAACAATAAAAGTGAGGAAGAGAAATGGGATACCATTTCTCTTTTTTTGTGCGTATATTCCGAAAAGCTTGTACATATCCATGTATAAAGAAGGTGATGCAGTGAAAAAGTATGCAACTCGAATACATGGGAAGAAACTAATTTCGTTACTCCTTTTATATGCGCTAATAGTAATTATGATAGCGTCGATTCTGACGTCACTTTTACATACAATGAAATCGAATTATGCAAATCAATGGTTTGGAAAAGTATCGATGCAAGGTTTTGTTCAAATGATAGAAAGTGAGAATCGCTATTATGGATTTGATTATTTTAAGCAGAATAAACGAGAGTCAGTTGGGAATTTAATGTTCTCTATTGCGACAGATTTGAAGATTAAAGATTTAAGAACATTTGTCGGTAAAGAAGTACCTGGTATGTCAAAGTATTATTCTAACATTATCGTAGCTGGGGAAGGGACAAACTTGACGAATATCCCAAATGAATCTAGTGTACCGATTGAAGAAGTAACGAAAGAGCGGAAAGTAGCAAAAGATAAAGTTACAGAAGCGGAAAAGAATAATCCGGTTCAGAAAAAGAACGGAGCGAAAAAAGGTGAGAGTGCAGTATATATTTATCATACACATAGCTGGGAATCCTTCTTTCCATTATTACCAGGGGCAACTGATCCATCTAGCCCAGATGTAAATGTGTCCTTACTAGGAAAACGTATGAAGGAACAACTTGAGGGGCAAGGAATTCCAGTAATTCACGATAAAACGAATATGGGTGATTTATTAGCGAGTAAAAAGTGGGTATGGTATCAGTCATATAAAGCGTCTCATGAATATGTAAAAGAAGCATTAGCACAAAATAATAAAATTGCGTTTCCGATTGATATACATCGTGATGACCAGCGTAAGAAAGTAACAACAAAAGTAATTAACGGGAAATCGTATGCAAGATTATATTTTATAATTGGGATGGAAAATGAAAGGCGTGCTGAAAATGAAAAAATTGCAAGAGCAATCAATAGTTATTTAGATGAAAACTACTACGGATTAAGTAGAGGGATTTTTCCAAAGTATAAAAAAGATGGAAATGGCGTTTATAACCAAGATTTATCGAAAAATGCGATGTTAATTGAAGTTGGTGGTGTTGATAATACGTTAGATGAATTATATAACACAATTGATGTGTTAACAGAAGCGTTTAGTAAATATTATTGGAATGATGCGGAAAAAGTGAATGGATGAGGGACGGGAGACCGTTCCTTTTTTATTTTGAAATCTTAAAATGTGATAT
The DNA here is from genome assembly GCF_022663475.1 of Bacillus cereus group sp. BfR-BA-01382. Classification (NCBI taxonomy): domain Bacteria; kingdom Bacillati; phylum Bacillota; class Bacilli; order Caryophanales; family Bacillaceae; genus Bacillus; species Bacillus cereus group sp. BfR-BA-01382. The sequence goes on along the minus strand of NZ_JAKUFQ010000015.1, from coordinate 2,594 downwards.
AATGGAATTTTATGAATGTTAAATAAAGGGAGAGAGAAACATGCAAATACTACTAATACGCCACGGAGAATCAGAAGCTGATATTTTACATGTGCATGAAGGACGAGCTGATTTTGAGTTAACTGAAAAAGGGAGACAACAAGTACAAAAACTTGTACAGAAAGTGAAAAAAGATTTTGCACCAGATTTCATTTGGGCAAGCACATTAAAACGTGCTCGTGAAACGGGTGAAACATTAGCAGAAGTAATTGGTTGTCCAATTCAATTAGAAGAGGAATTAATGGAGTTTAATAATGGAATACAAGCTGGCTTATCATTTGAAGAAGCAAAGAAATATCCAGAACCAAAGTTTCTTCATGACCGTTTTGAAAACGGAGAGTCATTTATTGAGTTTCGAATGAGAATAGAAGGGATTTTTTCTAAAATTGTGACAGAGAATATATATGATCGAATTGCGATTGTTGCCCATGGAGGCGTAATTAATAGTCTATTACGTGCATTTTTCAATATGCCAATTTCAATGGACTACTATTTCAAAATGGGAGATACGGGAATAAGTTTAATTGAAATTGAGGGTGAACAAAAAACGGTGCATTTCATTAATGATACGAATCATTTGGACGGGATGTAAAGACTTATGTACAAAGTTGCATTTTTTGATGTTGACGGTACGCTTTTAAGCGAGATTGATAGAAGTATGCACGAAAGTACAAAAGAAGCGGTACAAAGATTAATAGATAAGGGGATTCACGTAGTTGTTACAACAGGGAGACCATATAGTTTATGCTCACAATTTAAGGGGTTAGGCATAAATACGTATATTTCTGCAAATGGTGCACATATAAAATGTGGGGAAGAAGTTATACATAAATCAGTACTTTCAAGCGAAATCGTTCATGATATTTCAAATTTTGCTGAATTACATGGTCACAGTGTTTCTTACTTTACAGAAGAATTTGCAATGAATGATATTGCCTCCAAAGATGAACGTGTCATACGAGCGTTAAATGAAACTTTAAATTTAGAGCGGTATCCTGACAAAGTTAAAAACTTGTCAGATGAGATGTATTGCATATGTCTGTATGCCGATGAAGCAGAAGCTCAAAAATTCATTGAAAGATATCCAGCACTTACGTTTGACCGTTTTCATGGTTACGTTATAAATGTATTGGAAGATAGTAAAGTATCGAAGCTAACTGCAATTCAAAAAGTATTGGAACATTTAAATATTAGTAAATCAGAAGCCATTGCTTTTGGTGATGGTGGAAATGATATTGAGATGTTGCAGTATGTAGGATTAGGAGTTGCGATGGGAAATGGTGGAGAGGAGTTGAAGAGAAGGGCTGATTTCGTTACAACGAAGGCGAGTGAAGGCGGAATTTCTTATGCCTTAAAGAAGTTACGCATTATTTAAAACTGATAGCTAGTCAGTGTGAAAAATCCTGTTTTAATAATAGGATTTTTTTGTTCAACAATGTGCTTGCAATAAAAGGAAAAATATGAGTATAATGAGAAAGTAATTAGGTAAGCTAATTATTAACGAGAAAGGAGAGTGAAGATGAATGGATTCAAGAAAAGATTCTCTTCCTTTAGGGATTGAGCCGTACGCAGAGTTAATCAGAAAGACAGCATCAGCGGAAACGGATCCAATCGCAGCAAAACTTGGTTTGTTAATGTTATGGACGTCTGATAATGTTCTTGATGCTGTTGACGTAGATTTAGCTCCACTTGGTATTTCAGAGAGTAAATTAGATTTTTTACTATTGTTTATTTTGCGTGAAATGGAAGCGAATGGGGAAGAAGTGAACATGAGTCCTTCGGATATTGCGAGTCGATTAGGGATTACACGTGCTTCTGTCACTGGCTTATTAGATTGGATGGAGAAACGAGAGTTAATCGTAAGATTCCACCATTCTAAAGATCGAAGAAGATTAAAGGTGAAAATTACTCCGAAAGGAAAAGAACTAGTTACACATTCTTTACCAACTTTTTGGTTATCTTGCGCTTCGTTAGTTGATGGCTTTAATCAAGAAGAGCGTCAAGTTTTAGAAAAGCTATTAAATAAAATGCAAGCAACTATGCAGGTGAAATTAGGAGAAGGTAGGTAAATAAGTTGATTATGAAGATCAACTTATTTATTTGGACATATAATTAGCTTGCCTTATTATATGTTTAACTAACTTTTTGCACGGTGATAATTTTTGCTATGTAATTAAAATAAATAAGAGTTAAAGGAATGCTATTTTAGTGATCTAGAGGTTTTAAACTAATAAAAATAAATGGTAATAAGGGAGAGAGTTTATGATGGAAATAGGAAAGGAAGTAAATAGTGAAAAGAATTATACAATAATGACAGCTGTATTATGTTGGTCGGGTATGGTAGTTATGTCTAGCCTATATGTAACAATACCTTTAATCTCTCTATTTTCAAACATTTTTAATACGTCATTAACACACTCGGCAGCTACAGGAAGTATATTTTCTGTTGGCTTTGCTATAGGGTGTTTGTTATTTGGGGCAATCTCTGATAAATATGGACGAAAAAAAGTGATTTTTATTGGATTGCTTGCACTGTCGATAGTTTCTTTTTGCTT